>CANRGL010000013.1 GCA_947630145.1 uncultured Clostridia bacterium
ACATTATTATTTTATCTGTATATTTTAATTTGAAAATATTTTTGATTTTCTATATATTTATATGCGTAAATCTACAAATATGTTATTTTTTCTACCGTTTAATTTCTTTATTACATTTTCATCTAATTCTAGACCTGCTGTTTTTATTGCATTTATTACTAATTTATCTAAAGTTATATTATTATCTGTACCTTCTAATTGTTTATTTATATTCTTATATACATCAAATTTTACATTTTTCCCTTTTTGTTCATATTTACTTAAATCTAATGATCTAAATATTTCTATTACTGCTCCTACATTTCCTTTTAATCTATATCCTCTATCAAATAATTTATTAAATTCTTCGTCATATTCTAATTGATACTCTCTTACCTCATTATCTGTTAAATTTGGTACTTCTACTAGTCTTTCTAATTCATCTATTCCTATCGATTTTATTATCTTATGATAAAAGATATCTAAATATCTACTTTTAGAAATATCATCATCGTCTTCATTTATATAGCTTGCTTTTTCTTTTATTTTCTTTATTCTTCCTATATCTTCAAACATGTATTCCATTATTTCTGGAATTTCTACGTTATCTCCTTTAATATCAATATATCTGTTTATATCTTTATCTAAAGCTTCTATACAAATCTCTGGATGTGATTTTTGTACTTCTTCTGATACATATACAAACAAAGTAGGATTTTGCTTTACTGCCTCTATGCACATTTCTGAATGATCTTTTTGTACTTCTTTTGATACATATGCAAGCAAAGTAGGATTTTGCTTTACTGCCTCTATGCACATCGCTGGATGATTTTTTTGTACTTCTTTTGGTACATATGCAAGAACAGAAGGAGCCTGCTTTACTGCCTCGATACAAATCTCTGGATGTGATTTTTGTACTTCTTCTGATACATATACAAGTAAAGTAGGATTTTGCTTTACTGCCTCTATGCACATTTCTGAATGATCTTTTTGTACTTCTTTTGGTACATATACAAGCAAATTAGGATTTTGCTTTACCGCCTCTATGCACATTTCTGAATGATCTTTTTGTACTTCTTTTGGTACATATGCAAGCAAATTAGGATTTTGCTTTACCGCCTCTATGCACATTTCTGAATGATCTTTTTGTACTTCTTTTGGTACATATGCAAGCAAAGTAGGATTTTGCTTTACCACCTTTATGCACATTTCTGGATGTGATTTCTTTACTTCTTTTGATACATACCTAAGAGCATCAGAATACTTTTTTACTGCCTCGATACAAATCTCTGGATGAGATTTTTGTACTTCTTCTGATACATACTCAAGAGCAAAAGGATGTAGTCTTACTACCTCGATACAAATCTCTGGATGCTTTTTTTGTACTTCTTCTGGTACATATGTAAGTGTGTAAGGATCATCCTTTACTGCCTCTATGCACATTTCTGGATGTGATTTTTGTACTTCTTCTTGTACATATTCAAGTGTATAAGGATCATCCTTTACTGCCTCGATACACATCTCTGGATGCTTTTTTTGTACTTCTTCTGATACATATGAAAGAGCAAAAGGATGCTGCTTTACTGCCTCGATACACATCTCTGGGTGATCTTTTTGTACTTCTTCTGGCACATGTCTAAGAGCATCAGAATACTTTTTTACTGCCTCTATGCATATTTCTGGATGTGATTTTTTTACTTCTTCTGATACATCTTCAAGAGCATAAGAACTTTGCTTTACTGCCTCGATACAAATCTCTGGATGTGATTTTTGTACTTCTTCTGATACATATTCAAGAGCATAAGAACTTTGCTTTACTGCCTCGATACAAATCTCTGGATGTGATTTTTGTACTTCTTCTGGTACATTTTCAAGTTCATCAGGATCTTGATTTACAATCTCTATATATCTTTCTATTTCTTCTTCCATTACTTTTCAACCTCTTAATTATAAATAGTAATTATGTTTTTATTATATTATTACTTTTCTTATTTGTCAAACTTTTTATATATCAACTAAGTACATATTATATAAAAAATAAAGTATAAACTTTAAAGCCTATACTTTATTTTCTTTTTATTTAAACACTTCCTCAAATTCTTCAGCACTTATTTTCTCTTTTTCAATTAATATTTCAGCTACTTTATGAAGTTTTTCAATATTTTCTTTTAATACTCTCTCAGCATATTTATACGCACTGTTTATAATATTTCCAACTTCTTCATCAATTTGAGAAGCAATTTTTTCACTGTAATTTCTACCGTTATTTTTCTCCATACCTAAAAATACTTCTTCTTGAGTATCTCCAAAAGTAATTGGACCTAATTTTTCTGACATTCCATATTTCATGACCATATCTCTTGCAATTTTACTTGCTCTTTCAATATCATTTGAAGCTCCTGTACTTATATCATCAAGCACTAACTTTTCTGCGACTCTTCCACCAAGTAAGGAAACTATACTTTCTTTCATTTCAGACATAGATCTAAAACTTTTATCTTCATTTGGCTTATACATTGTATAACCACCGGCCATACCTCTTGGTATAATAGATATTTGATGTACTGTATCATGTGTTGGTAAAAATTTAGACACAACAGCATGACCTGCTTCATGATATGCTGTTAATTTCTTTTCTTTTTCACTAATAACTTTACTCTTTTTCTCTGGACCCATCATAACTTTTACCATTGCCTCTTCAACATCGTCCATATCTACTATTTTTTTATTTTTTCTTGTTGCAAGTATAGTAGCTTCATTTATCATATTTTCAAGATCAGCCCCAGAAAATCCTGCTGTATTTTTAGCTATTACTTTAAAGTCTACATTAGGAGCAAACGGTTTCTTTTTTGCATGTAATTGTAATATTTTTTCTCTTGCACCCACATCTGGTGAACCAACTACAATTTGTCTATCAAATCTACCAGGTCTAAGTAGTGCTGGATCCAATATATCTACTCTATTTGTAGCTGCCATTACTATTACACTTTGCCTATCTTCGAATCCATCCATTTCTACTAGAAGTTGATTTAGTGTTTGTTCTCTTTCATCATGTCCTCCACCAACTCCTGCACCTCTGTGTCTACCAACTGCGTCTAATTCATCTATGAAAATAATACATGGAGCATGTGCTTTTGCTTCAGAGAATAAATCTCTTACTCTAGATGCACCAACACCAACAAACATTTCAACAAAATCTGAACCACTTATAGAGAAAAACGGAACATTTGCTTCTCCTGCCACTGCTTTTGCAAGTAATGTCTTACCAGTACCAGGATGACCAACTAAAAGTATACCTCTAGGTATTCTTGCACCCATATCATGGTATTTTTTAGGATTCTTTAAAAATTCTGTTATTTCTTGTAATTCTTCTTTTTCTTCATCAAGTCCTGCAACATCTGCAAAAGTAACTTTCTTTTTAGAATTTTTATCTATCATTCTTGCTCTATTTTTTCCAAAGCCCATAGCTTTGTTGTTACTATCAGTAGTACGTCTAAGCATAAATACAAAAATAAATAGTGTACCTAATAAAAGTAATATATTAGGAATTAATGGACCTATTACTTCCCAAAAAGAAGGTTCTAAAACTACTAATTCAAACTTTCCTTCAGCAAGTTTTGGTTGAACATCTTCCATAAAAGTTGTCATAGAAGGTATATTTACAACTCTGATAGAATTATCTTCATTTTTTAATTTAACGTTTGCAGTTAATCTATCATTTGTTATCTCAACTTTTTCTACACTACCTTCATCTATTTTTTGCATAAATTCAGTATATGACATTTCTTTTGTGATTTGTGTATTAAGCATTGATATCATAAAGATTGTAAGTCCAATAAGTATTAGATATGTAAGTAGTGTTCCGATTATGCCTTTTTTCTTTTTTTTATCCATTTTTTCTCCCTTCAATATAATGCTAATATATAATAGCTATATTCTTTTTTAATATTTCAATTGTAAATTTATTTCCTATTATATACTTTTTACCTTTTATATGATTTTTTAAAAGTTTATATATATCATTAATATGAATATTACTTATCCCATCTAAATTTCCTAATTTCATATTAATAATTTCTCTTATACCTCTTAGAGCTATTGAAATATGCGTATTTAATAAAATATCAATATTAAATAATATTTTATCTTCCTTTTTTGTAACACACTTCTCTAAGATATTATTTGTATATTCTTCTAAAAAATTCTCATCATTTGTTAAAATTTCTTTCATCCTTATAATATTATTTGAAAAATTTTCGTTATATTCTTTTTGTAGTGTTGGAATAAGCAAATTACGAACTTTATTTCTAAGATATTCATTTTCTTCATTGGTCTTATCAAAACAAGGATTTAAGTTTTGGTATATATTATACTCCAAAATGTATTTTTTTTCAATAGTAATTAATGGCCTAATTATATAATTACTAAAAAAATCCATACCTATTAAGCCTTTTAGCCCACATCCTCGTATTATATTTAAAAGTATTGTTTCAACATTATCATCTAAATTATGTGCAACTGCAATTTTAGTAGAATTAGTTTCTTTTTTTACTTTATCAAAAAATTCATATCTTACATCTCTACCACAAGCTTCTATTGACATTTTTTTCTTTTTTGCTAAGTCTTCAACATCTTCTTTTAAGTAATAAAAAGGAACATTTAACTTTTTACAAAAATTCTCTACATATTCTTTTTCACTATCTGATTCTTTTCTTATACCATGATTTACATGTGCTACAATTATATCATATGATATATTATACATATCTAAAAATGTTTTTTTTAAATCATTAAGTATAGTTAAAAGACACATAGAGTCAGGGCCACCAGATACTGCGACAACTATTTTATCCTTATTTTGTATTAAATCATTCTCCAATATATTTTTTATAACTTCATTTTTTATATTTTCATAAATATTTAATTTTTCATCCTTAATCATTCTTCTGGACCTCTATATAAATTAGCAAATTTCGTAAAATTACCAAGCCATGCTAGTTCTACTGTTCCTGTAGATCCATTTCTATTTTTAGCTATTATAACCTCAGCGACATTTTTCTTATCTGTATTTTCGTTATAATAATCTTCTCTATGTAAAAACATAACAATATCAGCATCTTGTTCTATTGCTCCAGATTCACGAAGATCACTTAACATCGGTCTATGATCTGCTCTAGATTCAGTAGCACGGCTAAGTTGTGATAGTGCAATAACTGGAATTGATAGTTCTTTTGCTAATATTTTTAAAGATCTACTTATTTCTGATATTTCTTGTTGTCTTGAAGGACTTTTAGATTTTGATTCCATAAGCTGCAAATAATCAATTATAACTAAACCTATATCTTTTTCAAGTTTTGCTTTTCTGCATTTAGCTCTAAGCTCTGCTGAACTTAATCCAGGTGTATCATCTATATATAGTGGCATTTCAGAAAGTTTTCCACTAGCTTCACCTAATTTTAACCAATCTTCACTTGTAAGATCAGCATTTCTTAATTTCATGCTATCTACTTCACTTTCACTGCAAAGTATTCTATTTACCATTTGTTCTTTTGACATTTCTAAACTAAAAATCATTGTAGGTACTTTAAGATGCATAGCAACATAACTTGCAATATTTAATACAAATGCTGATTTTCCCATTGCAGGACGTGCTGCCACAATTAAAAGATCTGATTTATTAAGTCCTGATATTTTTGAATCTAAATCTACAAAGCCTGTCTCAAGTCCAGATATTTTATTTTTATTTTGAAACATTTCTTCTATTTGATCAAATGTAGATACAAGTATTTCTTTTATACTAGAATATCCCTTAGAGTTTCTATTTTGCATTATATCAAAAATATCTTTTTCTGCTTTTTCTATTAAAGCATCAACTTCTTCTGTTTGTGCATATCCCAATTTTAGCATATTATTTGCTGCTTTTATAAGCTTACGTATAATCGATTTTTCTTCTACTATTTTTACATAGCTTTCTATATTTGATGTTGTTGGTACGTTATCAATAAGAGTAGCTATATACTCTGTACCACCAACTTTATCTATTGTTCCTCTAAGTGTTAATTCATCTTTTAGAGTTATCATATCAATATGTTTACCCAAAGAATATAATTCAAACATAGCAGAATATATTTCTTTATTATCTTCTCTATAAAAGTCATCATCTTTTAATACTTCTACAGCAGATATTACTGCATCCTTATCAACAAGCATTGAGCCTAATACAGCTTGTTCTGCTATAATATCATTTGGTTGAACTCTATTTACTCCAACTTCATTTTCCATATTCACACCTACATTCCAACAACAGATATTTTTATTTTTGCCACTATACCTTCATATAATTTTACATCTGCATAGTATGAGCCTACTTCTTTAATGGTATTTTTTAAAATTATTTTCTTCTTATCAATCTTTATATCATATAATTTTAAAATTTCATCTGATATATCCTTTTCTGTGATACTACCAAATAATTTCCCATTATCACCTATTTTATGGTTAAATTTTATATAACCTTTCTCTAATTTATTTTTTATTTGTATAGCTTCAGTTTTTAAAGTTTCCTTTTTAAACATAATAGCTTCATTTTTAGATTTAGCTTCATTTAATGATTTATTATCTGCAATTACAGCAAGCTTTTTAGGAAGTAAGTAATTCCTAGCATACCCTTCACTCACTTCAACTTGTTGAAGTTTTTTCCCTATTCCTTTTATATCCTTATTTAAAATTACTTTCATAAACTACTCCTCACCAAAGTATTCATCTATACTTTCTATAAGTTTTTCTTTTGCTTCTTCTATTGTAACTCCTGCAATTTGTGCTCCTGCAAAAGTCAAGTGACCTCCGCCACCTATTTTTTCAAGTATTGATTGTACATTTATATCTCCCATTGATCTACCAGAGATCATAACTATTTCATCAACTTTACAAAGTACAAAAGATGCTAATATACCCGTTATGTTTAATAGTTCATCTGCTGCTTGAGCAGTTATTACTGGCATATCATCATAATTTTCTTCACTAGACGATATTGCTATTCTGCCTTTTATTATTTCAGCATTTTTTACGATATCAACTTTTGCTATATACGTTGCAAAATCATTTTGAAATATTTGTTTTACTTCTGTAAGGTCAAGGCCATATTTCTTTAAAAACGCTGCTACTTCAAAAGTTCTAACACCAGTTTTAAAAGTAAAATTCTTTGTATCTACTACAATACCAGAATATATTACTTCAGCTTCAGTAGAATTCAATTGTATATTATCTAAATACATTAATATCTCTGTTACAAGTTCACAAGTAGATGATGCATAAATTTCATGATATGTAAGTAAAGCATCATCAATAAACTCTGGGCCTCTTCTATGATGGTCTATTATTACTTTTTTATCTATCATATCTATAAGATCTTGATATGCTAAATATGATTTTTTATGAGTATCAACTATAACTAATAATGAATTATTAAAATCTTGCTTTTTAATATCATCTTTGGTTATAAAAACATTTTTATATTCTTCTAACGCTTTTATTTTATTTAAAACTAGTTTAGTGCTACTACTAAACTTTGTATCTGTTACAATATATGCCTCTTTATTTAAAGATTTTGCTATTTTGTATACTCCAACAGATCCACCAATACAGTCTATATCTGTATTCTTATGTCCCATTATATATACTTTATCAGATTTTTCAATAAGCTCTTTTAATGCTTGTGCAATGGTTCTAGCTCTTACTCTACTTGTTTTTTCAAGTCCTAAATTAGATCCTCCATAAAAGTCAAATTTTTTATCCTTTTTAATTACAACCTGATCTCCACCTCTACCTAATGCTATATCAAGAGCTGAAGAACTAGCCATATACCTTTCATCAAGTTGATTTTCTGAATATGACATACCTAAAGATACCGTTATAGGTAATTTTGTTTTATCTGTAATATTTTTTACTCTTTCTAATATATCAAAAGTATTTTTTTCCATTTGATCTACATTTTGTTTTTCTACAAACACAACATATTTGTCTTTATCTAGTTTATTAAGTATTCCTTTATTCTCACTTACCCACTTTATTATTTCTTTTTCAATCATTGAAGAAATTTCTGCTCTGTCTACACTATCTAATCCTTGCAAGGTTTCTTCATAATTATCAATAAATAAAATTCCTACTACAACTTTAGTATCTTCTAAAGTTTGTTTAAGCTGACTTTCTTCAGTTTTATTTATAAAAGATAACAACATAACTTCGTTTTCTTTTATAGTTATACTATTTCCAACAACATCATATACTTCACCATTACCAATATCAATTGAGGAAATATTAGAACTAAGCTTTTGTGATAATTGTTTTTCTATTTGAACAGCACTATCATGTATTACTTCTAAAGGAATAATATGCTTTGAAACTTTATTTTGCCATATTATTTGACTATGTTCTCCAATTATAACCATAGGAATGTCAACAACATCAAGACTATTTTTTAAAACACTATCAAAACTATTTGACAATTCTTCAATCCTATAATTCCTATTCTTTACTTCTCTTGCACATAAAAAAATCATCAATACTGAGACTAATAAAATAGCTACAATATCAAAATACAATGTAACTGGTTTTATAATTGCAAGTATTATTCCTATTATAATTAATATTGATAAATAAATTATCTTTACACAAAATATACTAATATCTAGAAATTTATATATCTTTTTTCCCCTAAACATAAATTCTCCTTATGAATATTTTTATACTATTATATTTTACTATTTTTAAGGCAAAAAGTCAAGAAATATGTCATCTTACATGTGATGATAAACAAAATGCAATATACAAAAAATATTATATAGTATTGTTATATAAAAAAACACTATAGAAATTAAAATATTTTTATTTCTATGGTGCTTCAGTTAGAGAAATTTATATTTTTTTAATTATCGCTAATATTTTATAAATAATTACACAATATATAAATGTATAATTTAAATCTTATTAAAATAACATATGATACAAACACATCTTATATTTTTAATATATTAATTATCTTATTTTCGTTGTAAAATGTATAATACAAGGAGGTATCAAAATGAGTATAGAAATTGATTTTAAAAAAAGTAAGGTAAATGCAAGTTATAAAACGATTTATTTAAAAAACGAGACCATCGATAAAATAAATCAAATAGCAAACAAGAATGATACATCTTTTAACAATATTGTTGTTAATATGATAGAATATTGCCTAAAAGAAGGCCTTACTTCCTAAAATTTATAATCATATAAATTTTAGATTTACTCTTTTACATGAGGTGTAATTGCACCTCATTTATTTTATAATTATATTTTAACTACTGCTTTTTCCTCCATTTTAAGTTTATCTGCAATCATTGCAATAAATTCTGAATTAGTAGGTTTACCTTTATTTGAATTTACTGTATAACCAAAAATTCTATCATGTATTTCTATTTGGCCTCTATTCCATGCTACCTCTATAGCATGTCTTATTGCTCTTTCAACTCTAGAAGGTGTTGTTTTAAATTTACTAGCAAGCGCTGGATACAAAGTTTTTGTTATAGAATTAATTATATCTTGATTTTCTACAGCAAGTAATATAGCCTCTCTAATATATTGATATCCTTTAATATGTGCAGGTACTCCAACATCATGTATTATATTTGTAACTCTTACTTCCATAGGAGTATTTATAGAATTATTTTTATTTATTGTTGTATTGCTATAATATAATGGTGATGACATTGAACCTACTTGTTCTTCTGCAACTAAATCTCTTAATCTTTCTGTTAAAGTTGCCATATCAAATGGTTTTACTACATAGTAAGTCGCACCTAGAGATATAGCTTTTTGAGTAACTTTTTCTTGTCCAATAGCAGACATTACAATAGTCGTAGGTTTTACATTATTTTCATCTTTTATCATATCTTCTAATACTGATAGGCCATCTTTTTCCGGCATTATAACATCAAGTAATAATATATCAGGTTTTGACGTATTAATTATATTTACTGCATTTTTTCCATCATATGAAGTAGCTACCACTTCCATATCTGTTTGTGAATTTATAAACATACTTAATAGTTTTACAAATTCTTTATTATCATCTACTATCATAACCTTAGTTTTATTATCCATTTAATTCCTCCAATCGTTTAACTAATAGTGCAAGTCCAATTATATATAATTTTTCTTAAAAAATCAAGTTATTTTGGCAGTTTTTAACATCGAGTTTTGTCGAAAAGAATATAAATTTAAATTTATTAATTGATTTTTTTATTTTCATAAATTTTCCAGTATTTTTTGATTGAATAAACACAAATTAATAACAGTAAAACAATTATTTTATTTTTGTTTTACAAAAATATTGGAGGTGAATTATAATGGCAAAATCTAAGAGTAATCCACAAGCTAGAGCTGCTTTAGATAAATTTAAATATGAAGTAGCAAATGAAATAGGTGTTAACTTAAAGCAAGGTTATAACGGTGATTTAACTTCTAAACAAGCTGGTCAAATCGGTGGTGAAATGGTTAAAAAACTTGTAGCTAAAGCTGCTAACCAAATGCAACAAGGTCAATAATAATATAGTATGCTAAAAAGCAGGAATATTAATCTTTCCTGCTTTTTTCAATATAAATTTAAATATTAAATGTAAAAAATTACAAATTTATTATTTAAATTTTTTTATTTATTTTATTTTTTAATGTATTATTTTTTTAAAATTGCAAATATTAAGAATATAAAAGAAAATTGGAGGTGAATATACATGGCATACTCAAACAGTCAAATGAGCAACAAACAAGCTAAAGCTGCTCTAGACAAATTAAAGACAGAAGTAGCAAACGAAATAGGTGTTAACTTAAAACAAGGTTACAACGGTGATTTAACTTCTAAACAAGCTGGTCAAATCGGTGGTGAAATGGTTAAAAAACTTGTAGCTAAAGCTGCTAACGATATGCAAAATGGAATGAACTAATTTAAGTTTATATTTCTATTTTATAGAGTTAAATTTTATTTTAACTCTATTTTTTATATAAAAAAATTATGATCACAAAAAAATAACACCCATATGGATGCTATTTTAATATATTATTTATGTATTTAAAAATCCTGTGTAATGTCTACTTACCATTTGAGTTTCAACATTCTTAAGTACTTCAAGTGCAACACTTACTATGATTAATACTGATGTACCTCCAAATGAAATAGAAAATGGCATTACACCTTGTAAAAGTACTGGAAGTATAGCAATTGCTGCTAAAAATACAGCGCCAAAACTTGTTATATATTTAAGTACTTTTGATATATATTCAGATGTATTCTTTCCTGCTCTTATACCAGGTATGAATCCACCATTTTTCTTTAATTGATTTGATATTTCTACAGGATTTACTATAAACATTGTATATACAAATGTAAATGTTATTATAAGTAGTAAATATATCAATGAATATCCAAGTAAGTAATACCATGCACTTCCTTGTGATACAGAGAATATATTATTTACAACAGCCCAAAATCCTGTTGGACTTCCATGAGTACAAAGACTAATAATTGTACTTGGGAACATCATAAATGACATAGCAAATATTATTGGCATTACTCCTGCCATTGCAACTTTTATTGGAATATGTGTATTTTGACCACCATACATTTTTCTTCCAACTACACGTTTAGCGTAATTTACAGGTATCCTACGTTCAGCTTGTTGTACATATATTACACCTGCTATAATGATTATCATTGCTATAACCAATGCTACAGCAATTATTATGTTTGTTATTCCACCTTTTGCAAAGTTAAATAATGTAACTGCTCCAGATGGGATACGAGAAATTATACCAACAAAAACTATCATTGATATTCCATTTCCGATACCGTATTCAGTTATTTTATCGCCAAGCCATGTTAAAAGTGCAGTTCCTGCTACTAATGATGTAATAAATAGTATACATCCCATAACAGCTCCTGGACCTGTTTTTAATGGAGTAAGCAAATATTGTTTATATGTTAAATATAAACCTAAACCTTCAACTAAACCAAAAACTATTGTTAAATATTTAGTATATTTTGAAAGTCTTTTTTTACCTTCTTCTCCTTCTCTTGCAAGTTTCTCTAAACTTGGAATTACTACTTGTAATAAATTTAATACGATAGATGCTGTAATGTAAGGTCCTATTGTCATTGCAAATATTGAGAATCTACCAAAAGCACCTCCAGATATTAAATTTATTGTTGCAGCAAAACCACCAGCAGCTCCTGCTTGTTCATTAAACATTAATTTATCAAATCCTGGTACTGATATAAATGTACCAAATCTATAAAGTAATATTATAAATACAGTAAATAATATTTTTTTTCTAATATCTTTTACAGAAAATATATTTTTTAAGGTTTGTAGCATAATCTACTTCACCTCTATCTTTCCACCTACAGCTTGTATTTTTTCCTCAGCTGATTTTGAAAATTTAGTAGCTACAACTGTTAGTTTTTTTGTTATTTTACCATTTCCAAGTATTTTTACACCATCTAGTTCTTTTTTTACTAATCCTTTTTCAATTAATGCTTTAGTATCTACAGTAGTATCGTTATCAAATACTTCTAAATCTGATATATTTACTATTGCATATTCTTTTGCAAAATGATTATTAAATCCTCTTTTTGGTAGTCTTCTATATAAAGGTGTTTGTCCACCTTCAAATCCTCTTCTTATTTTTCCGCCAGTTCTAGCTTTTTGTCCTTTATGTCCTTTTCCAGCAGTTTTGCCAGTACCGCTTCCAATTCCTCTACCAACTATTTTTCTTTTTGTTGTTGCTCCATATGCAGGACCTAATTCATGCATTTTCATGGTTAAGTATCCTCCTCTCCTTTAAATTATACATTATTATTTTAAAATTTCAGTTACTGTTTTTCCTCTAAGTTCAGCTACTTCTTCAGGTGTTCTCATAGCTTTTAAAGCTTTAACAGTTGCATAAACAATGTTTCTACTGTTACGAGATCCAAGTGTTTTTGCAGTAACATTTTTTACACCTGCAAGTTCTAAAACAGGTCTTACAGCTCCACCAGCGATAACACCAGTACCTTCAACAGCTGGTTTTAAAATTACCTTTGAAGAACCAAAATTTGTTGTATATTCATGAGGTAATGTACCGTTTACTAGAGATATTTTTACTAAATTCTTTTTAGCATCGTCAGTAGCTTTTTTTATAGCTTCAGGAACTTCTGCAGATTTACCATTTCCTACACCAATACGGCCTTTTCCATCTCCAACAACTACAAGAGCACTAAATCTAAATGTTCTACCACCTTTAACAACTTTAGCTACTCTACTAACATTAACAACTTTTTCTTTTAATTCTTGTTTTTGTTCAGATTTAGCTTCAGTCTTTTTAACAGGTTTCCTCTCTTTTTTTGTTTCAGCCATCTTCTTTTCTCCTCTCTTAATTAAAATTCTAATCCTGCTTCTCTTGCTGCTTCTGCAAGTGCTTTAACTTTTCCATGATATAAATAACCATTTCTGTCAAACACTACAGTCTTTATTTTTTTATCAGCAGCTCTTTTAGCAATAAGTGTTCCTACTTCTTTTGCTGCTTCTACATTTGAAGCTTTTGTTTTTACTTCTTTATCAAGTGTAGATGCAGATAAAATAGTAGTTGCAGTTTCATCATTAATTAGATTTGCATAGATATTATTTAAGCTTCTATATACACAAAGTCTAGGTTTTTGTTCTGTACCTTTAACTTTTGATCTTACTCTTTTTTGTCTAATTTTTCTAGTTTCAGCTCTACTTACTTTTTTTATCATTTTAAAGTTTCCCTCCTTTTTTTATTTCAAGGAATATTATTTTTTACCGCCTGCTTTTCCTTCTTTTCTTCTTATTCTTTCATCAGCGTATTTTATACCTTTACCTTTATATGGTTCTGGTAATTTTTTCTCTCTAATGTTAGCTGCTATTTGACCTACTAATTGTTTATCACAGCCTTTAACAATAATTTGATTTTGTGATGGTACATCTATTGTTATTCCATCTATTTCTTCTATCTCAACAGGATGTGAATAACCTAGAGTAAGCACTACTTTTTTACCTTGTTTTTGTGCTCTATATCCAACACCATTTATTTCTAATGCTTTTTCAAATCCAGTACTTACACCAGTTATCATATTTTGAATTAAAGTTCTTGTTAAACCATGAATATTTGACTTAGTTTCATCAACAAGTGTAACTACTATATTATTTTCTTCTTTAGCAATACTAACACAATTTAAAAATTCATCTGTTAAAGATCCTTTTGGTCCTTTTACAGTAACTTTATTACCGTCGATAGTTACATCAACGCCTTGTGGTATAGCTATAGGTTTTTTACCTATTCTTGACATTTGGATATTCCCTCCTTTTTTCTATATATTATTATATTTATGTTCAATTACCAAACAAATGCTAATACTTCTCCTGCTACATTTTGCTTTCTTGCTTCTTTATCAGTCATTATACCTTTTGAAGTAGAAATTATAGCAATTCCTAGTCCATTAAGTACTTTTGGTAATTCTTCAACATTTGCATATATTCTAAGACCTGGTTTACTAATTCTTTTTAAACCTTGTAACACTCTAGTCTTGTTTTTATATTTAAGTGTAAGTCTAATTGTTTTATGAAGACCTTCTTCAATTATATCTTGTGCTTCAACAAAACCTTCACTTACCAATATATCAGCTATTGCTTTTTTCTCTTTAGAATAAGGAATATCAACACTTTGATGTCTTTCTCTATTTGCATTTCTTATTCTTGTTAACATATCTGCAATTGGATCTGTTGTGTTCATTACTTTTTACCTCCTTTTTACCAGCTTGCTTTTTTTACTCCTGGTATTTCACCTTTATATGCTAAGTTTCTAAAACATATACGGCATATTCCATATTTTCTCATGTAAGCATGTGGTCTTCCACATATTTTACATCTATTATAATATCTAGTGCTAAACTTAGGTTCTCTTTTTTGTTTAGCAATCATTGATTTTTTTGCCATGTTTTATCCTCCCTACTTTTCTTGGAATGGCATACCAAGCATTTCAAGTAATGCTTTAGCTTCTTCATCAGTTTTTGCTGTAGTAACAAAAACTACATCCATTCCTCTTGCTTTATCTACTTTATCATATTCTATTTCTGGGAAAATCATTTGCTCTTTAATTCCCAAAGAATAATTTCCTCTTGAATCAAAAGATTTTAAACTAACACCTTTAAAATCTCTAACTCTAGGTAATGCCACATTAAATAATTTTGTAGCAAAATCATACATTTTATCTCTTCTTAGAGTTACTTTACAACCAATATTCATACCTTCTCTTAATTTAAAAGCTGCTATTGATTTTCTTGCTTTTGTAATTACTGGTTTTTGTCCAGTGATTAATGTTAAATCAGACATAGCAATATCTAATGCTTTTGAATTTTCTTTTACATCTGATACACCCATATTTATAACTATTTTTTCTAGCTTAGGTACTTGCATAACTGATTTATAATTAAATTTTTTCATCATTGCAGGTACTATTTCTGAGTTATATTTTTCTTTAAGGTTCATTTATCTTTCCCCTCCTTACTTTACTTCTTCACATTTTTTACAGAATCTAGTTTTTGTTCCATCTTCTGCAACTTTTATTCCAAGTCTTACACCCTTTTCACATTTATCACAATAAAAGCTTACTTTTGATACATTTATAGGGCATTCTCTTTTAATTATTCCTGATTCTTGACCTTGTTTTGTAGGTTTAACATGTTTTGTTCTAACATTTATTCCTTCAACTAGTACTTTTCCAGCTTTTCTATCAACAGATAGTATTTTACCTTTTTTACCTTTTTCAGAACCAGTGTTAACTATTACCATGTCACCTTTTTTTAATTTCATTTTTGTAATCAATTTTTTCACCCCCGTATATTAAAGAACTTCTGGAGCTAGAGATACTATCTTCATATAGTCTTCATCTCTAAGTTCTCTTGCAACAGGTCCAAAAATACGTGTTCCTCTTGGTGTCTTATCTTCTTTTATTATAACTGCGGCATTTTCATCAAATCTTATATATGATCCATCTTCACGTCTTAGACCTCTTTTTGTCCTTACTATAACTGCTTTTACAACGTCACCTTTTTTTACAGCTCCGCCAGGTGCTGCTTTTTTAACAGAAGCTACTATGACATCACCAATGTTACCCCATTTTCTATGATGTCCGCCAAGAACTCTTATACACATAATCTCTTTTGCTCCTGTATTATCTGCAACTTTTAATAATGATTGTTGTTGTATCATGGATTAGTCCTCCCTTCAATATATATAAACAACTAATTATTTAACTTTTTCCACAATTCTTACTAGTCTATATCTTTTATCTTTACTTAGTGGTCTAGTTTCCATTATTTCAACAATGTCTCCAATGCTACATTCGTTATTTTCATCATGAGCTTTAACTTTTAATGTTTTATTTACAATTTTTCCATAAAGTGGATCTTTTTTTCTATCATCAATTCTTACAACTATAGTTTTATCCATTTTATTACTTTCAACTTTTCCTATTTTTGTTTTTCTTAAATTTCTTTCCATAACTTACCTCCTTACCACTAAATATTTTTCTCTTTCTTTGTTATTACTGTGTTTACTCTTGCAATATTTTTCTTAACAATTTCCATTTTTTTAGGGTTATCAAGGCCATTTAAAGCATGTTGAAATCTTAATTTAAATAATTCGCTCTTTAATGCTTTTTCTTCTTTTTTTAGATCTTCTACACTCATAGCTTCGTATTCTTTTATTTTACTAGATTTCATTTAGCACACTCCCCCTTCTTGTTCTTTTTTACTTACTATTTTACATTTAATAGGAAGTTTTTGGATAGCTTTTCTTAAAGCTTCTTTACTTATTTCCTCAGTAAGTCCTGTTATTTCAAATAAAACTCTTCCAGGTTTTACAACTGCAACAAAGTATTCTGGGTTACCTTTTCCAGATCCCATACGAGTTCCAGCTGGTTTTTTTGTTATTGGCTTATCAGGGAAAATATCTATATATACTTTTCCAACTTTTTTAGTGTATCTAGATAAAGTTACTCTGGTAGCTTCTATTTGATTTGCTGTAATCCATGCAGGTTCTAAAGCAACTATTCCATATTCGCCCTTTGTTATTTTGTTTCCTCTTGTTGCTTTTCCTTTTACCACACATTTTTGTACTTTTCTATATTTTGTTCTTTTTGGTGACAACATTTTTAGTTACCTCCTTTTTCTTGTTTTTTAGCAGGTAGTACATCCCCTTTATATATCCAAACTTTAACACCGATAATTCCATATGTTGTTTTAGCTTCTGCAAAACCATAATCGATATCTGCTCTTAAAGTTTGAAGTGGAATATTACCTTCACTATAATGTTCTGTTCTTGCAATTTCTGCTCCACCTAAACGACCAGATACTGCAGTTTTTATTCCTTTTGCTCCTGCTTTCATAGTTTTTTGCATTGCTTGTTTCATTGCTTTTCTAAAAGATATTCTTCTTTCTAATTGATTAGCTATTGATTCAGCTACAAGTGTTGCTGCTAAATCAACATCTTTTACTTCTATAATATTTAATGATACATCTTTATTTATCATTTTATTTAATTTTTTTCTAAGTTCTTCAATTGCTGCTCCGCCTTTACCTATTATCATACCAGGTTTTGCAGTATATATATCAACTTTAATAGCATCTGCTTTTCTAGAAATATCTAATTTGTATATTCCTGAAGCTTTTAAAGTATCTTTTAAATATGTACGTATTTTGTAATCTTCAATTAGGTTATTTGAAAATTCTTTTTTATTTGCATACCAAGTTGAAGACCAATCTTTTATAATTCCAACTCTAAGTCCGTGTGGACTAACTTTTTGACCCATAAAATTTACCTCCTTTTTTTAAGCTTCTTTTAATACTACTTTTATATGGCTTGTTCTTTTTCTGATTCTATCTGCACTACCTTTAGCCCTAGGTAATATTCTTTTCATTGTTGGTCCTTGGTTAGCATATATTTCAGAAATAACTAATTTTGTTTCATCCATATGATGATTGTTTACAGCATTTGCTATGGCTGATTTTATTAATTTTTCAACTATAGGTGCAGCTGCTTTATTTGTATATTTAAGAATTGCAATAGCTTCTTTTACATCTTTACCTCTTATAAGGTCTATAACTATTTTAACTTTTCTGCTACTAATTCTTGCATGACGAAGTTCTGCTACTGCTGTTTTTTGTTCTACAACATTTTCTCCCATTTTAAGGCTCCTCCTTTTTTAAGATTTTTTCTATTTTATTGTTGATTTTTTATCTCCTGAATGTCCTCTGAAAAGTCTTGTTGGAGCAAATTCTCCTAATTTATGTCCTACCATTTCTTCAGTAATATATACTGGTACATGTTTTCTTCCATCATGTACAGCTATTGTATGACCAATCATTTGAGGATATATAGTTGAAGCTCTTGACCAAGTCTTTAACGCTTCTTTTTTGTTTTCTGCGTTTAATTTTTCTACTCTTGCAAGTAATTTTTCATCACAATAAGGTCCTTTTTTAAGCGATCTTGACATATTCTATCCCTCCATTATTTCTTATTTCTTCTTTTAACAATATATTTATTTGTTGGATTTTTAGTTTTTCTTGTTTTATATCCAAGTGCTGGTTTACCCCAAGGAGTCATTGGTCCTGCGTGTCCTACTGGTGCTCTACCTTCACCACCACCATGAGGGTGATCTACAGGGTTCATAACAGATCCTCTTACAGTAGGTCTTATACCCATATTTCTTTTTCTTCCAGCTTTACCTAAAGATACGTTTTCATGTTCTAAATTACCAACTTGACCAATACATGCTCTACAATCAACAAGTATAAGTCTCATTTCTCCTGATGGCATTCTAACATGTGCATATTTATCTTCTTTTGCCATAAGTTGAGCTGACATACCTGCACTTCTTACAAGTTTTGCTCCTTGACCTTTATGAAGTTCTATATTATAAATCATTGTACCTACTGGTATTGATTTTATAGGCATGCAATTTCCTGGTTTTATATCTGCTTTTTCAGATGATATAACCTTATCACCATCTTTAAGACCAACTGGAGCAATTATGTATGCTCTTTCTTTATCCTCATATTCGATTAAAGCAATGTTAGCTGTTCTATTAGGATCATATTCTATGCCTATTACTGTAGCTTCCATATCTACTTTATTTCTTTTAAAGTCAATTACTCTATATTTTCTTCTGCTTCCACCACCATGATGTCTTACTGTTATTTTACCTTGAGCATTTCTACCTGCATTTTTCTTTAAAGTTGAAAGTAGTTTTTTCTCAGGTGTATTTTTTGTAATTTCATCGCTAGCTAGCAATTTTGTATTTCTAAGTGATGGAGTAACAGGTTTAAAAGATTTTATTCCCATTTTTTATTCCCTCCTAGTTATTAGTTCCAAAAGCTGAACTGATTTCTTCAATTTCAGTTTTATATTTTCTATTTAACTTAGTTTCTTTTCCACCTTTTGCTAGATATTTTTCATCTGCTGGATTTGTATCTATTGTAACTATAGCTTTTTTCCAAGCTTTAGTCTTTCCTTGGTGTACTCCAACTCTTTTTTTCTTTCCATCATATCTTAAAGTATTAACACTTTTTACTTTTACATTAAAAAGTTCTTCAACAGCTCTTTTGATATCAACTTTTGTAGCAGATATTGCAACTTCAAAAGTATATTTACCTATAGCAATGTTCTCATAACTTTTTTCTGTCATTATAGGTTTGATTATAATGTCTTCTGCGTGTTTCATTATGCGTACACCTCCTCTAATTTCTTAATAGCATCTTCAGTTATTACTAAATTATCATATTTTAATAAATCATATATATTAATTGTATTAACTAAAGTTGTTTTAATATCTTCAATGTTTCTAGCTGAAGCTTGAACATTTAAATTTTTCTCATTTAATACAATAAGAGCTTTTTTAGTTTTTAAGTTTTCTAAAACTTTAACCATTTCTTTAGTCTTGATTTCTTTTAATTCTAATTTATCAAGAACAATTAATTCTTTTTCTTCTACTTTAGAAGTAAGTACTGATTTAATAGCAAGTTGTCTCATTTTTTTAGGAATTGCATATTTATATGATCTTGGTTTTGGTCCAAGTGCAATACCACCTTTCATCCATTGTGGAGCTCTAATTGAACCTTGTCTTGCTCTACCAGTTCCTTTTTGTCTCCATGGTTTTCTTCCACCACCACGAACTTCAGCTCTTGTTTTAGTAGCTTGTGTACCTTGTCTTTGATTTGCTAAATAATTTACTAAAGCCGTATGTACAACTATATCATTAACGTCTATACCAAAAACGTTTTCATTAAGTTCGATATCTTTTACTTTCTTACCTTTCATATCTAAAACGTCTACTTTAAGCATTATAATTCCTCCTTCCTAATAATCTTTTACTTTACAGTTTCTTTTATTCTTAAAATTGCACCTTTAGCTCCAGGAACAGATCCTTTAACTAAAATTACATTTTTATCTGTATCAACTTTAACAACACTTAAGTTTAATATTGTAGAAGTAACATTACCCATATGTCCTGGTAATTTTTTACCTTTAAATACTCTACCTGGTGTAGTTGTAGATCCCATAGAACCTGGTCTTCTATGATACATAGAACCGTGTGACATAGGTCCTCTATGTTGTCCATGTCTTTTAATATTTCCTTGGAAACCTTTACCTTTTGAAGTTCCTTGTATGTCTACTCTATCTTCAGTTGTAAAAGCGTCAACTGTTAATTTACTTCCAATTTCATATTCGTCTAAGTTTTCAACTTTTATTTCTTTTAAATATTTTTGAAGTTCTACTCCTGCTTTTGCAAAAATACCTTTCATTGGTTTATTTGCATTTTTTTCTTTTATTTCTCCAAAGCTTACTACAATTGCGTTATATCCTTCTTTATCTATTGTCTTCTTAGCAACAACAGTACAAGGTTTAACTTCAATAGCAGTAACTGGTATTGCAACACCATCATCAGAGAAAATTTGTGTCATTCCTATTTTTTTACCGTAAATCTCTTTTACCATTTTGTTTTCCTCCCTTTAATCTTTTAAACTTTTATAAGTTTCCTTAAATTAAATTTTTAGTATAGGGTATGTTATTGCCTAATATTAGGATAACTACTAAAATTTTACAAGTTCAAATTATAATTTAACTTCGATGTCTACACCAGCAGGCATATCAATTGACATAAGTGCATCAACTGTAGCTTGGTTTGGATTAGTAACATCAATAACTCTTTTATGAGTTCTCATTTCAAATTGTTCTCTTGAATCTTTATGCATATGTGGAGAACGAAGTATAGTAATTATTTCTTTTTCTGTTGGTAGCGGAATTGGTCCTGAAACTTCAGAGCCTGTTTTTCTAGCTACTTCAACAATCTTTGATGCTGCTTGTTCTAACACAACATGGTCATAAGCTTTTAATCTTATTCTCATTTTTTTTGTTTGTTCTTTTGCCATATGTAAAACACTCCTTTTCTATAATTTCTTGGCGTAACAAGTTTTACACTACCCCGTGTGTTTCTTTTTTTTACATATAAAAACCAAATTTTACTTATATAAAATTTGGCAAATACACGTTAAACTATACTTGCCGCCTGATTTTAAACCAGACATGCTCCATAAGAGTTCCCTACCTCTTTGGGTAGCCACATCTTACTTCAACGCAAATCAACATGTATATTATAACTTATTTGTATTAAAAAAGCAATACTTTTTGTTAAAAAAATTGAAAAAATAAGCATTTTATAGAGTTTGTAACATTTTTGTAACACAAAATTTGATTTTTTTGTATCTTAATTTGCAAAAAAAGAGAATAATTTAAAAGTATAAATAATATTATTACTTAAATTAATTCTCTTTTCTTATTTTTGTTAAGACTTTAATAAACACATATAAAACTGCTATACATATAATTATTATGATAAAGCAAAATGATATATAAGGTTGAATTTGCATGATAAATTTAAACTCATCTATATATACATTTAGTGATATTATATCTTCCTTATTAATATTACTTATATCATACATATTTAACTTTATATGCCCTTTGCTAGAAATATTAACAATTTTGCTTTCTTTGATGTTATCATTTTCTGTTGTAAATTCATATTTAATTATTACTTTTATATCTTCATGGCTTTTATTTTGAATAATAAAGTTACCATTTTCATCACAACTAGAATATTTTATAACATCATGATTTTTTTCAACTTCAACTTTTTCACTTATTGCTAGAAAAATAAGCAAAAAAACAGCTATTATACATAGTATTCTTAAAGCTTTTTTCAATCTAATGATATGGATTTTTCAATTTAATTCCTCCTCCACAAATTAATTATAATTTTAAAATATATAATAACCTTGCTTTTAGTATAACATTATAATAAAATAATGTAAACACATTTAACAAAAAAATCACTTTTTTTCGACATTTTATTTATTTTAAAAAATATTCTTGATTTATAATTGTATTAATAATATAATATTCTTAAATAGGAATGTGATAGTATGTTTAAATTTATTAAAAGAACTATTATATTTATACTAATTTTAATTATTATAGCATGTGCTTTCGTTATATATAAAGGGCATGTTATGTATGAAAATGTAATAGCAAAAGAAAGTATTGAATCTAAAGTAAAAAAGATTAAAGAATATGATAATTATGTATCTATAAAAGATGTACCAGATACATACAAAAACGCTACAATTGCAATTGAGGATCATAGATTTTATTCTCATCATGGCATAGATATTATTACTACTATTCGTTCTTTTTTACAAAATATTAAAAATAAAGAACTTAGTAATGGTGGAAGTACAATAACTCAACAAGTTGCAAGAAATTTTTATTTTACTCAAGAGAAAAGTTTTATAAGAAAAATTGCTGAGCTTTTTGTAGCATTTAATTTAGAGAGTAATTATAATAAAGATGAAATTTTAGAAATGTATCTTAATATTATATATTTTGGTGATGGATATAAAGGTCTAAAACAAGCCTCATATGGATATTTTAGAAAAGCACCTTCTAAATTATCCCTTGATGAACAAACTATTCTTGCAGGAATACCTAATGCTCCTAGTGTATATTCTCCAAATGCAAATCCAGAACTTACTAAAAAAAGACAAGAAATGGTTTTAGATGCTATGGTAAAATATAATTATATTTCAAAATCCGAAGCAGATAAAATAAAAAACTCTAAAATAAATATTGACTAATATAAATTATTAATATATAATGTACCTACAAATTGTATACATTTTTTAAAAATTTTTTTAAAGGAGATTTTATTATGGAAGTAAAATTACTGGCTTGCACTAAACCAATTGGCTCTGATGGTTCATTTGATTTAAACGAATCCTTGAATTTTTCTGCTAAAATGGCAGGAATATGCTATGTTCAAGACAATTTTGAAAAAATATTAAATGAGCCTGAAGAAAACACAAAAAAAAGACTTAATCGTGTTCTTTACTCAGGTCATCACAGTGTTTTTGATCATGTAAAACTTACCTTTGAGTTTTCAAAAATTCCTAAAATTCTTGCTATGATATTAAATAATGAAAAAGATTATAGCACTTCAGAAAAATCTGCAAGATTTACTAAATTTGAAAACTTACCAGGTAATGAAGGAATCTTATATGACAAATGGGTTAACAAGTTAATTCCAATAATACAAGAAAAATACCCTATGTTATATAACGAAAAAGCAAAAGATCCTATATTAAAAATAAGAAAACTAGCACAGGAAAACGCAAGATATTTTGTATCTATATTTACTCCAACAACTGATATGGGATATACTGTTTCTTTAAGGCAATTAAATTATATTATTTATATGATAGAAGATTATATAAATAATTGTTCTAATTGTTCTAATTGTTCTTTTAATGAAAAGTTAATTCCATATTTAAAAGAGTTTATCTTGCTTCTTGAAGATTATAGGGTAGATGGACTTATTCCTAAAGGAAAATGCAGAAGGCTTTCTTTATTTGGTGAAGAAGAATATAGAGATATTAAAGATATATATTCCTACGTTTATCAAACATCTTTTAAAGCTACTTATTCTTGTATGGCTCAAAATCATAGACATAGAAGTGAATCTTGTTTCTTGTATATATTAGATAAATTCGAATTTTATGTTCCTGAGATTATAGAAGATAATGAATCTTTAAAAGAGGAATGGCTAAACGATGCTAACAGTATATCTAGTATATACCCTCAAGGTACTCTTATAAAAGTGGTTCAAACTGGAAATCTTGATACTTTATTATTAAAAGCAAGAGAAAGAGTCTGTGGACAAGCACAATTAGAAATAATGAGACATCAAGTAAATATCATTAATAATTTTATTAAAAATTCAGAATATGGATATATACTTGAAGAAAAGACAAACAATCAAACTGCTAAATGTATGTATAAAGGTTCTACTTGCTCTTCTCCTTGTCCTTTTGGGTCAAAACAATTTGAGAGAAAAATTTAAGGAGGATTTTAAATGAATAAAATTTTCGTAATTGAGGGTACTGACGGATCTGGTAAAGAAACTCAAACAAATTTAATTTATAAAAAACTTGTAAACGATGGGAAAAATGTATTTAAAACTTCTTTTCCAAATTATGATTCTCAAAGTTCAGGTCCAATAAAAGAGTATTTAGCAGGTAATATATCTTCTAACCCTAATGATATTTCAGCAAAAGCAGCATCATTATTTTATGCAGTAGATAGATATATAACGTATAAAAAGGTTGTTGAAAGTTATTATAAAGATGATAAAAGTATCATTCTCTTTGATAGATACATTTCTTCTAACTTACTTCATCAAGGAGGGAAATTACTAGGTAAAAATAATAATTTTTCTAAACTAGATGAATTTTGTGATTGGTTACTTAATATTGAACTAAACGACCTTGAATTACCTAAGCCAACCCAAGTTTTTTTCCTACATGTGCCTGTTGATTATTCTATTTTGCTTATGAAAAGTAGAAATAATAAATTTACAAATGATTCAAAAAAAGACATTCATGAAATTGATCCAAATCATTTGCAAAATGCCGAAGCATCAGGATTATACTTTGCTAAAAAACTAAATTGGCATATTATTGAATGCATAAAAGATAATAAGCTAAGAAGTATAGAGGATATAAATAATGAAATATATCAAATAATTAAAGATCTTCTCTAAATTATAAAAAACGTCACAAAAGTGGCGTTTTTTATTTTACACTACAATTAGTTTTGTTAATTTGACATAATATCAAAAATATGTTATAATATTGTTAAATTTTTTATAAGGAGCATTTCTAATGAATAACTGTTCAATGATTTTAGCTAAACACTTACGTGACATTCGAGAAGATCATGATCTTACTCAAAAAAATATAGCTAATTTTCTTAAAATTGACCGTTCTACATACACATACTACGAGCTTGGTAAAGTAACTCCAGATATTTTTACATTACTTAAGCTTGCCAAATTTTATAATGTAGATATATCTTATTTCTTTAAAGGTATAGAAATCTAACACAACCTTAAAGTTTCACTTCGTCTGAAAGTGAAACTTTTTATTGAATAAATTTTACTAATTTTATATATATTTTTGGTTAAATTCCATAGTTTTTTAATTAATTACATAAAATTACTTGATTTTTATAATATTTTATGTTAAAATGTGTTGGTAATAACGGATATTATAATTCAAGGAGGTGTAACTCGTGCCAAATATTAAATCAGCAAAGAAAAGAGTTAAAATAATTGACAAAAAAACTGCTCAAAACAGAGCTACTAAAAAGGCATATAAAGAAGCTATAAAGTCTTTTGAAACTGCTATAGCAGATAACAGTAAAGATAAACAAGAATTATATTCTAAAGCTGTTAGTATGGTAGACAAAGCATGGTCAAAAGGTGTTTTAAAGAAAAATACTGCAGCTCGTAAAAAGGCAAATCTTTCTAAATTATTAAATAAGTAAATAAAAGGTAGGAATATTTCACAAATTAGTGTTTCATTATGTGTATATATTCTACCTTTTTATTATATTTAATTAATACTGTTATATAAATATACCGAATTGTTAAAAATATTATCATATATTTAATTTGGAGGAAAAGGATTTGAAAAAACTAAGCAATAAAATCAAAATTTTAATATTATCTATATTTCTATTAATATTTTCTATTATATTTATTTTCATAAACAGAAAAACATGCACCATAAAAATAGAAACTAACAATAATATTTCAAATGTTGATAATTTTAATATAGAAATAAAAAGCAAAAATGAACTAGAAAATGAAAATTTAGAAGAAATAGGAACTGATATTATTAAAATTATTGATAAAAAATCTAAAAACAATATTTTTTATTTGAACGTTGAGGCTGTTTCTGAAGGAAAATCTTTTATAATCATATCAGATGAAAACCAAAAATTTTATAACATTATACCTGTTTATGTTCATAAATTTGGAATTATAACTTATGACAGTTACTTTGGAAACTCTAACGGTAATATAGTAATACCTATTTGTATTACAATTTTGTTTTTTTACATATTATATTTGTTAATAAAATCTTTTATAAAAAATGCAAGAGAAAATATTTATCAATATAAAAATATTGCTTATTTAGGAATAATTATATTTTTAAGTTTTTCTTTAATAAACCAAATATTTACAATTATAAATTACAAAGGAATTATAAATACTATAGAAACAACAATAAATATGTGCTCTGCATTTTCTACAATATTATTGCCTATTGCTTTTATAACTTCAATTTTAGTTATTATAAGCAACATTGTTTTAATAAAAAAAGAAGGGTTTAGTTTTAAAAACATACTAGGATTAATGTTTGGGCTATGTTTTTGTTTCTGTAACATTGTTCCATTTATATTAGACAGTATATTAGACTCTGCAACTTGGATTGATGTCCATAATATAAAAGGTATAGCACTATATTTACAAGAATTCATTATACTTTCTATATACGTTGTAATTTCATATTTAGAATGTATTTTACTTAGCACAATTATATTAAGTATAAAGTCTGCAAGACATATACCTAAATTTAATAAAGATTTTATTTTAATATTGGGATGTCAAATACGAAAAGATGGGACTTTAACAAATTTATTAAAAGGTAGAGTTGACAGAGCAATAGAGTTTAGAAATATGCAAAAAGAACATACAGGCAAAGATTTAACCTTTATTGCTTCAGGTGGAAAGGGAGCAGATGAAGTAACTTCTGAGGCTCAAGCAATTAAAAATTATTTATTAAAAAATGGTATAAATGAAAATAATATTATAATTGAGGATAAATCTAAAAATACATTTGAAAATATTAAATTTTCAAATAATATAATAAATAAAAGGCTACCAAATGCTAAAATTGCCTTTTCTACAACTAATTATCATGTCTTTAGAGCTGGAATAATGGCAACTATCCAAAACATATCTATAGAAGGTATTGGTTCAAAGACTAAATCATATTTCTGGATAAATGCTTTTATTAGAGAGTTTATAGCAACAATATTTTCTGAAAAGAAAAAACACATTCTAATAATATTTTTTATAATTATTTTATCTTTATTTTTAATATTTTTATTATATTTATCTTATATACTTTAAAAAATAAAATTAAAATTTTAAATGTATATAATATTATAGTTTTATTATATCAAAAAATATATCCAAAAAAAGATATATTTTTTGATATTTTTATATTAATTTTTTATTTCACTAAATACCTGGCATTCCTGTCCTTAATTGCCCCCTAGTTTGTAATCCGCCTATACCACTTATTCCTTCTCTAGTATTTGATAGAATATTGGCTAATGGAATATATTTATCAACAGGAGTATATGCTATAGTTTCTGCAACTATTAAAGGATCCATCATATCAATAAGTACTCTTTTTGGAGCACTAGCAAAATTTGCACCTGCTGATATAATAGCTTCATAATAGCTTTGACACGCACCCGCAAAAATAACAAGATTATCAAGATTATGTTCATATCTTCTAGCTTCTAAAACTCCCTGTACATAATACCTTGAATTCTTGTAATTATCTATATTATATATATCATTTCTTTTTCTTATAAATGCATCATGCCCTGTAAGAATAAGTATGTTTGGCCTTATTCTTTGCAAAATTTGGTATATTTGTTTATATTGCTCACTTTCCGGTATATTATATACATATGCTGTAAGTCCCATTTTTTTGTAATTGTTTCTACATTTTTCTGCATAATCCGAATCTCCATCAATATGTAGTATAATTCCTGGTTTTTTTAACACTTCATCTTTTTTAAATATATTAGGATTATCGTTATAGTTTATTTGATCTCTGATATTATAATTATAATACCTTCTATTCATATTAGAATAACATCTATTTATTCTTGCATGTCTAGATTCTTCTATCTTTTTTAATCTTTGTTCCATTTCTTGTCTATTTATGTGTTTTAAGTCCAATATCGGTGAATCTGCTACTTACGTCTGTTGACGAATTTTTATCAAAAATTTTTTCTGACATACTAATCAGAAAGTTTTTACTACTATCTTCTAACTTTTCATTCAATAAATTAATTTCAATTTTTTCTGTTTCATCATTATAATAAGCACTTTCAATAAATATACTAAGTATATCTCTTTTTGTTTTTAAATCTAATTTATCAAATACATCAAAACAATTATCAATAATATCCAATATGTTTGTAGCAGTCTTAGATAGATTTCTATTATATTTTTTTTCATCTCTTAATAGTTTAGATATATTATTTATTTTATTTTCTATTTCTATATTTTGCTTTTTTAATTTTTTTAATTCTGTATTAACTAAATCCACTATGGATACATCAATATATTTAAGTTTATTTATAAGGCTTTCAATTTCTTTTTTATTCTTTTCATATTGCTTTTTCAATTTAGCAATTTCTGATTCATCTTGATACTGTTGTTTACTGAGTGATAATTTTTTTAATTCTTTATATATTTCTGAATTTGGTATTCTTATACTTTTTAATATATTTACTATCTCACTATCAATAAATGTTCCTTTTACATTTTTAGAATCGCACCTAACACCTCTTGATTTTTCCTTTAAAGTACAAGAATAATAATATGAAATTGTACCATCTTTTAGCTTTGTTCCTCCATTTTTTGGTCGCATATATGATCCACATTTTTTACATTTTAATATTCCTACCATAACTGTATTTTTTGTAGAATTCGCTATAGCTCTATATTTTTTATCAGCATTTTTTTCAATTAATGTTTGCACATTTATATAATCTTTTCCTGAAATATGTCCTTTATGCATCCCAACTGCTATTATCCAATCCTCAATGGGTAATTCTTTACTTCCACTTGTTTTATTATATGGCATTAATCCATACTTTCCATTAAATTTTTTCCTATCATCATCCTCTGCATATATATGGATTCCTTTTTCTTTAAAATATTCTAATATATCTTTGTCATTTTTTACATATGTTAAATTAGTAAGCACTTTTCTTATATTTAATGTACTAAAATATGCTCCTTTTTTTGTTCTTATATTATTTTGAATCAAGAATGTTTCAACTTTACTTATTGCTTTAAGTTCCATATATTTTTCAAAAATCAAATCAACTACTTTCATTTCTTCTTCATTTATAACAAGTTTGCAAGCTGTTTTTACTTTATTTTCTATCATATTATCAGAATTCTCTTCACATATATTTACTTTATTATATCTTTTACTATCAAATCCTATTGGTGGAGATCCACCTAACCATATACCAGTTTTAGATAGTTCTAACATATTATCCCTTATTCTTTCAGCAATAACCTCTCTTTCAAGTTGTGCAAATACAGATGCAATATACATCATTGCTCTACCCATAGGAGTTTTTGTATCAAATTGCTCTTTTATTGATATAAAGTTTGTATTAAGTTTTGTTAATTCAGATATTAAACTAGAAAAATCCGATATACTTCTACTTATTCTATCTAATCTATAACAAATTAAAACATCATAAGGACTTTTTCTTTCATCTTCTAAAAATTTTTGAAATTGTGGTCTATTAATATTTCCTCCTGAAAAGCCTTCATCTTCATATATTTCAGTTTCTACTTCATACTGGCTATTTGGATAATTCATTCTTATATATTCTTGTGAAAGTTCTATTTGATTTCCTATAGAATCACCTTTTCCTGTGTATTTAGATTTTCTTGAATATATAGCTATTCTTAATTTAGATTTCATTTTATCACACTCCCTACATAAAAATTATATTATCCAATATTACTAAATACAAATGTGTAAATTTAATTTTCTTTTAAATAATCTAATACTTTATTATATATGTCTTTTTTTTCCTCAAAACTAATAGGCAAACTTTCTATTTCAATTTTTATGAAAAAGGCTTTTATATAGGCAAGATTGTTAATATAATTATCATTTTCAGGATAGTTTACTTTTATATCCATAATATTTCCTCTATACAATTTATGACAATATATTTTTTATTATTCTTGATTATTTCATTAGAAAAAAATACTCATAGTTTTAAATTCCTATGAGTATACATCATAATATTTATTAATATTTTTATAATCCTAATTCCAATTATAACTCCTTTTTAATCTTTCATTCAGCTCCCATAATGCAATTTTATTGCTATCAAATTCAAGTTTTTCTAATGCTTCTTTATATCTTAACCATACAAATTCTTTATGCTCATTGGAAAGTTTAATATCCAAATTAGATACATTTATACCAAATGTATATTCTGGAACAACAAAAACATCTTCTCCTCCACCAGCGACAAATTGCCAAATGTTTTGTTTTTTTCTTAAAAATACCCCATAAAAAACATCACTCATTTCTATTTTATAAGGAATTATTAAAGTTTGAAATGGTGCTCTCATATTTATTTTCCCTCCTTTTTACAATCTATTTAACTCTTATAATATTGTATAGATTTAATTAATTTTATTGTACCAATATCATTAATTTTTTATTTTTACAACTATTATGATTAAAAAATAACTCCTATATTATTTTCTCCAAAAATTATGCAGAAACAATTTCGGAAATAATAAATTTTGCAATTTCAATTTATAACATAAAACTCGTAATATGTTCATATTTGTATGATGATGTTCTTGATGATATAAAAGAAGTATATGAAAGTAATATTACTCCAGACACATTAAAAAAGACTAATATTTCTTATGGAATAGAAAATGATCAAATAAAATTCAAGTGAATTTTATGTCTTTATGTGCAATTTTGAAAACTATTTTGTTATTAAATGGAACTAGTGCAAGAACAGAAGTTAAGTTATGTAAGCATTGTGGCAAAACATTTATTACTAAAAACATTAAAGCTGAATATGATACTATTCAATGCAAAAACAGAGAAAATATAAATAAAAGTAGAAAAAAGAAAAATAATTATATTGAATAAATGTTAAATAATTTCAAAATTCCATAAAAATGCACATTTACGACCACTTTTAGTGTGTAAATATATAAAATTGGTCAGAAAACTTGACTTTTTTTAAAAAATTTAATAATATAATTATGGTGATAGTATGGAAAAGATATATAAGAGAGAAGATTATTTAAAGAAAATTCGTGGATTTTATAATGATGATATGATTAAAGTTATATCAGGGATAAGAAGATGTGGCAAATCTTTCTTTTTAAA
>CANRGL010000014.1 GCA_947630145.1 uncultured Clostridia bacterium
ATTCGTGGATTTTATAATGATGATATGATTAAAGTTATATCAGGGATAAGAAGATGTGGCAAATCTTTCTTTTTAAAATCAATAATTCAAGAATTATTAGAAAATGGAATAAAAGAAAAAGATATTATCTATATAGAATTAGATAAAAAAGGTTACAAAAACATTAAAACTTCAAAACAATTAGAAAAAGTAATTGATGAAAAAATAGTTGATAATGATTTTAAATATTTATTTATTGATGAAATACAGAATGTTAAAGGATTTGAGACATTAATTAACTCATACAGAGAAGAAGGAAATATATCTATTTTTATAACAGGCTCAAACTCATATCTTTTAAGTGGAGAATTAGTTACAAAATTAACTGGAAGATATATTGAAATAGAAATGATGACACTTTCATTTTTTGAATATGTTGATATGAAAAGATTTTTAAATAAAAGTGTTAATGAAAATATTTATTTAGAATTTGAAGAATATATCAGAAATGGTGGCTTTCCAAAGTCTCTATATTATGATAATTATGAAGAAAAAATAACCTATACTTCAAGTGTTATAAATCAAATTTTTGATAAAGATATTAAAACAAGTAATAGAATTAATGATAGAGCATTATTTGAAACAATAAAGAAATTTGTAATAAATAACTTTGGATCAGTTATATCTATAAAAAAAATATATAATTATTTGAAAAAAGAAGTAAAAATAAATGTAGATAGAAGGACTATAAAAAGATATTTAGATATTTTAGAAAAAGCTAAAATCATTTACTCTTGCGATTTGTTTGATATAAAATCAAAATCAGTTTTAAAAGGGGAAAGAAAATACTATTTGGCAGATTTAAGTATCTATTATTCTCAAAATACAGATAATAGAATAAATTATGGACCTGTTCTTGAGAATGTAATTTATTCATATTTAAAAAGCAAAAATTATAAACTTTCTGTAGGTTATATTGGAAAACTAGAATGTGATTTTATTGCAAGAGCAAATTATGATGATTACTATTATATTCAAGTCTCAAAAGATATTAGTGATAAAAATACTGAAGAACGAGAATATAGACCATTTTACATGATTAAAGAACTATATCCAAGATATTTATTTACTATGGATTTATTACTTCAAAAAAGAGATGGTATAAACCATGTTAATATAGTTGATTTTATTTATAATAATAAAAATTTACAATAGAAGTGTAATATGTCTTGTACATACTATTTGAGAGATAGGAAAATTACTAATGAAACAATAAATAAGTTGGATTTATTAAAAAAAGAGTTTAATTCAAAACTTAATGATCTGTATAAAGAACTTAATGATAAAGTTACTAATATTTTACCCATTAATAATAAAGATGTAATGGAAGAATGTAGACAATACGAGCCTAATTACATTAACGAAACAGAACTTTATATTGAACCAATTAATACATATGATATTGGAGTACAAATTGTAGATAATTTTAGATTTCGTAATTTTACAGACTAAATAGTTTCTAAGTTTTTATAAAGAAAATGAGTGTAAATATGTTATAATTGATGAATATAATAGAGAATTTACTTTGGATGATTTTTAAAGGAAATAAACTTAAAATAGATATATATCTTTGAAGTGTAGATTAATAATATGAATATTAGATGTTTAAAATTTAATGATGTAATTGAATCAAAAAACTTACATGATCGTATAAGTTGTAAATGTGATGCTTGTTCCATAGATGGTGGCAATCAATATACAAGGAGGTTATGAAAAAAGATTAAAAAAAGTTTGAGATTTTTCTGATAAAAATATGATGATTTTTTAGATAAGCAAGATAAATATATAAAATTGTATAAAGCTTTAAATAAAAACTAAAAAATCTAAATTAAAAAAATAAAAAAAGAATTATCACATAATTTCAGAGTTTGTACATGCTTATTTTTGATTTTTGTTCATTCATATATTGACATTTATAACTATTAAGCACATAACCTTTTTTTATATATTCTTTTAATGTTTTAGCTTACCAAATTCTAAAATCAGTTGCCTCTTTTGAGTTTACCCTATATTTAATTGCATCTAAATTGTAAAAAATTACTTTTCTTGAAACATTTATATTCCCTTCTTTTTGAACTACTCTAATTTTTTGAGTAGTTCGATTTTCTTCTAATTCTCCAGTTTTAAATATATTTTACAAATGGTATTTTATATTATTTTCAACCACATTAAATAATTTAGACATTGACTTTTGTGTAAGGCCAAAATCTTCTTCATTATACAAAATTTCTACTGATATATTTTAGTAATTCTACAAGATTATAGTCTTTTCATTTTAACGTATTTAAAAATTGCCATATATTTTTTATTTCACTTTTTACATTCTTTTAATCTATAATATTAGTAATATGAGAATTTGTAAGCTTTGTAAGTTGATTTAAATTATTACCTATTCTATTTAATTCTAAAAATATATCTTTTTTTTGATAAAATATATTTACTTTCCTTTTGATGAGTAAAATATTTATATTCTTACTTATATTAAGTTTTTTAGATTCATCTGGTAATTTATCATTTAATTCTTTAACAATACAAGGAAATTCTTTAATATATGCTAACATAAAAGCTTTTTTTCTTTTATGCCCTAATATCATTTCATATTTTACTATTCCTTTTTTCTTAATTTTTCTAGACAAATTGCTTATGGCTCTAGGCTGAACTAATATTTTTAAATTTTTATTTGGATTGTTTGTCAACAGACTACTATCGCATCTGCCACAATTCTAACTGTTATACCGCACTAAATCGGCAATATCATTTCTTATAGCAACGATTTTAAACATTATGTCAAAATTATATGATTTTCTTGCTACTATATCACCTACTTTAAACGTTTCCATTGAAATCACCTCATATAGTAGTGTATGAAAAAAATATAATTTTTGTTTATACTATTTTTGTTATATTTTATAATATTACTACTTAAGTATTTATTTTTCATTTTTTTGTTATATAATAATGATATTAAAGTAGAATTTTAAATCAAATTTTACAGAATATAAAGAGAGAGGGGTATATATGGAAAATAAAAGAAAAAATATTTATATAGCTATATTTATTATAACTACAATTATTGCTTCAGTATTAGCATTTTATTTTGGAATTATACAAAAACAAAAAAATGACGAATTAAAATCAGAAATTAATGATTTAAAACAGAACTTAAATAATCAAGATCAAAATACTAATAATACTAATAATACTAATAATGATAATAAAAATAAAGAAACTATAAAAAAAAATGAGGCTAAACAATTGATTTTAAATGATAACGATAAAGCAAAACATAATAAATTATTGAGTGACAATGCTAATATATTACAATTAATTATAACAAATAAAGAAAAATATGATAATAATTATAATCCAATTGGCTTTGAAAATGGTAAATTTGATGATGAAGATAAACTAAATATATCTGTAATTGTATCTTATAAAACTGACATTCAAGGATTTGAAAACAATAGTGAAAATTTTTCTTCTGGCGGTCCTATGAAATATGTAAAAAAAGATTATCTAAATAATTATTCTAAACAAATATTTAATGAAGAAATAAATTTTTCAAATATTACTTCAAATACTACTAACAATGAAGTAGCTGTTAATTTACCTACTGGACTTGGAATATATAGTTTTAAAGTAAAAAGTTTAATCTTAAATGAGAATACAAATGAATATACATTAACTTTTGATTCAATAGATACTAGTAAAGTACAAGATTATTTAAATGACAATACAACTAATTATGATAATTCTGCTATTTTAGATACATATGTATTAAAATACAAAAAAATAAATGAAAATAATATTATTCTATCTTTAGATAGAACTTACCATAAATAAAAAGAAGAGTACATCTCTTCTTTTTATTTATACATTACATTATTAAGAAGTCCATATGATAAAAACATCATAATTATACTTGCCATAAATACACCTATTGTAATTGCAATCATTGCTTTTTTCTTATTCATACCAAGCACACTTGCAATCAAAGCACCTGTCCATGCTCCTGTACCAGGAACTGGTATGCCTACAAATAAAATTAATGCTAAGAATTCTCCTTTTTCAAACTTTCCTTTATTTTTTTCAGCTTTCTTTTCTAATTTTTCTACCATCCCTTTAAATAGTTTAGTTTTTTTCATCCAATTAAATATAGGTGTCAAAAACATAAGAATAAATGGAATTGGAAGTAAATTAGCTATTATTGCTATTGGATATGCTATAAAAGGATTCAAATTAAGAGCTCCTGCAGCAAGTAAACCTCCTCTTAATTCTAATATTGGTAATAAAGATATTACAAAAACTATGATTTCTTTTCCAAATGGACTACTTGCAAAATTTCCAAAAAGCCCTAATATATTATTTACTAAACTTTCTGCCATATTAACTCTCCTTTATATATATATATAATAGATATATTTATATATTATAATTTAAAGTTATAAAAAAAGCAATAGTATAATAAAAAATAGTATTCGTAAAATTAAAATCACGAATACTATATAAATTATTGTACTGTATATGGTAAAAGTGCAATATGTCTTGCTCTTTGAATAGCAGTTGTAACTTTTCTTTGATGTTTTGCACAAGTACCAGTAACTCTTCTTGGTAATATTTTACCTTTATCACTTACATATTTTCTTAATTTTTCAACATCTTTATAATCTATTTCATCTATTTTATCAACGCAAAAATTACAAACTTTTTTTCTAGGTCTTCTGTAAGGTTTATCATTTCTTGATCCTCTTTTTTTAGTATCTGCCATTACATTGCCCTCCTTTCAATAAAAGTAATTAGAATGGTAATTCTTCTGTATCGTCAATTGTTATAAATTCACCATCATCTGTTGATGTAGGTGTATCAGTAGTATTATCCATTCCTGTATTTGACATGTCTGAATCTCTTCTAGAATCAGCAAAATAAGCATTCTCTATAATATAATCAGTAGCATATCTTTTTTGACCATTTTGATCATCCCAAGATCTATTTTGAATTCTACCTTCAACTAAAACTTGTTGTCCTTTTCTATAATATTTAGAACAAAACTCTGCTAATTTTCCAAAAGCTGTCAAATTAAAGAAATCTGCTTTTCTTTCTCCATTTGCCTCAGTAAATCTTCTATTTACTGCTATTGAAAAAGTGGTAACAGGAGTATTAGTGTTTGATGTAAATCTTGATTCAGGGTCTCTTGTTAATCTCCCCATAAATTGAAATTTGTTCATTAAATTTCCCCCTTAAGTACTAAAGTACTACTTGTTATCTTTTTTGATAACCATATGTTTTAAAACTATATCATCTAATCTTAAAATTCTTTCGAATTCAGATATAAATTCTGGTTTTGCGACAAATGTAAATAATATATATATTCCTTCTTTTTCTTTTTTAATAGGATAAGCTAATGTTTTTTTACCCCATTCATCTACATTTGTAAGTTCGCCATTTTTTGATATCATGTCTTTCATTTTTTCACCAAAAGCAACTGTTGCTTCTTCTTGTGCTTTTGCAGAAAGAATTATAACTGCTTCGTAATTATTCATGACTAAAACTCACCTCCTTTTGGACTTCTGACTCTACCGTCTTATGTAGAGTAAGGAAATTAACTATCAGCATTATACCATACAATTTTATATTTATCAATATTTTTTTATAATTTTTCAAAAAAATAGTTTATATTTATATATGTTTTGTGTTATACTATGTTTATATTATATATTGACAATGTAACTGTTTAATTATATAATACATATACTTATTATATGAAAAATACAATTTTCGGAGGTACACTTTATGAAAGTTGAAAAAATAAATAATAATAAAGTTAAAATCACTTTAACATTTGAAGAATTAGAAAAAAGAGATATTAATATTAAGGATATAGAAAAAAATAGTGAGATTGCTAAAGAGTTATTTGTCGATTTAATAGAAGAGTCTAATATTGATGAAGAATTTGAATTTAACGATTCACAATTATTAATAGAGGCAAGTTCTGATAACAATAACCTTTTTGTTGTTACAATAACAAAGGTTGATAACTTACCAGATATAAGGAAATATTCTCTTCTAGATAAAAAAATAAAGTCAACTAAAAGGATAAATTCACAAATAAACACATATAAAGTTGATAGTTATATCTATTCTTTTAAGAGTATTGATAATATATTATCTTTATGTGAAGATGCAAAAAAAGAACAACTTTTCTTTGGAAAAAATAGTTTATACAAATATAAAGATATGTATTTTATAATTTTTGCAAATTCTAGTATTAAGAATAAAAAATTTTTAAAAACCTTTGTATTTTTATCAGAATATTGTGAAGATTATTATTCATATGATATGCTATGTAGTGCTATTAAAGAAAAATCCAAACTAATAATTTCTAATAATGCATTACAATCATTAAGTAAATTATAAAAGATAGTTATTTTTTACTATCTTTTTTTTGTACTGGAATAATATATAGGTTGTTTTTATTTCTTTCATACACTCTGATAATTTTGAAAACTATTGCTTCTATTTTGGTTTTTATATAATAAACATAAGGTGTTATATTAAGGCATCCAATTATATTAGCTGATTTTAAATTTGAAGTTAAAACAATAATACGTTCATTATCTTTTATTTCTAAGTTATTGGTAATATTACATACATAGTCTAAATTATCTGAAATTATTATATAAACATCTACATTATTATCTTGTTTTGTAATGAATTTTATTTTATACTTATTTTCCCATTTATCTTTTAATAATTCTTTTTTTAATTTAATTTTGAACTCATTTAAATATTTATCATTATCACATATAATTTTTATTTTCATATATCACCTCTTCCTTTAATTTATCAAAGTTATAGAAAACTTACCTTTTTGTTTGTAATTATTAACAAGCATTACTTTTTCATTTGACAATGACACTATGATTTTTGAAGCCTCTTTACTATTACTCACACTATTTGCACTATCATCATTTACATCTATAACTTTTACATTTTTTTCAATACATTTTACTTGTTTATCTATATCTTGTATATTATCTGGTATAAAATATATGTTTACAATAGAATCTTTATCTAACTTACTGTTAGTACTAATATCATTTTTATCAATATTTATTGATATTATTTCTTTATCTTTCTCAAATTTATATTCTGACTTTTTTGTAAATAACTCTTTAGTAATAACTTGATTTTCTTTTATTTCTTCTCTAATTATACTATCATTTAAATATTCATCTGATATATTCATTGTTTCTACATATTTATTTTTAGGTATTTTTACTATATATATATCATCCTTTGAAATACTGTTGCCTCTATTAAAATACTTATTAACTGCATAAGCATCTATATACTCTTTACTTAAAACAACCTTTTTATATATAATATTAATTAATAAAAATACTATTAAAAATATAACTAGAAAAATAAAACTGATTTTTAAGCCCTTCATTTAAATTATTATAATTTTTCCTCCTTTCAGTATAGTAAAATAATATGGATGTATAAAATAGTATTAAATTTAAATGAAAAATTTCTTTGATTTAAAAATACAAGAAAAATATGAAAAAATATTAAGTGATATAAAAAATGAGATTAAAAATATAATTACCACATAAATATTATCACCTCCCTCTAGTTAATAATATAACATTGCAAATTACTAAAGTCAAGTTTTTTTCATCGCAAAATACGACATAACTTTTTTATTACATATAAATTTACTTAATTATCGGTTTTTAACATATATTTTATAGCTTTTTTATTGAATAATTTATTTAATTTTGATATACTCTAATTACTGGTGATTTATATGAAAGATAATTTAGATAATAATGTAAATAATAAAGAAAATATAAATAAAATATTAATTATTGATGATGATGTAGATGTAATGGACATTTTATCAGTTATGCTAAAAAAATATAATTGTGATGTGTATACCTTTACAGAGCCTGTATCTGCAATTGAAGAACTTAAGTCTAATAAATATGATATTTTAATTTTAAACTTTTTAATGTCCCCTGTAAATGGAGATAGAATTGTAGAATTAGTAAGAGAATTTGATAAGGAAATATATATTATTTTAATGTCTACTCATAATGACTTAGCTCCTTCAATTGAATTAATGCAAAAACTTGATATTCAAGCATATTTTGAAAAAAGCCCAAGATTTGATGAATTGATTATGCTTGTACAAGGTGGAATTAAATATAAACAACAATTAAATAAAATAAAAGACATGGGATTACAATTAGATAAATACCTATTTGATTTTGCCAAAATCCTATTAAATACTATTAGTGCCAAAGACCATTATACAGAAGAACATTCTGAAAGGGTTTCTAAAATTTCAGTTCTTTTTGCTAAATATCTTAATTTAGATGAAAAAGATATAGAGGCTCTTAAGGTTTCATCTTTTTTTCATGATATTGGAAAAATTGGCATTCCAGACAATATTCTATTAAAGGAAGAACCGTTAACTGTCTCAGAATATGATACAATAAAACTACATCCTATTATAGGAGCAAATATCTTTAGTTCTACTGATGTTTTTAAGCATATTGCTCCAATAATACTTGCACATCATGAAAGAGTTGATGGCACTGGATATCCTAGTGGACTAAAAGGTAATGAAATTCCATATCTTGCTAGAATATTAAATATTTGTGATAGTTTTGATGCTATAGTATCAAAAAGACCTTATAAAGAAAAAATGAGTTTAGAGTATGGCATAGAACAATTAAAATTAGGAATTAATAAACAATTTGACGGAGAGCTTATTAATAAATTTATTAAGTTTATAAAAGAAAACAGAAAAAAAATCGAAGATATTGTTGAATAATTATATATAAATAGAGTCAAGATATTTGATCTTGACTCCTATTTTTATTCTATAAATATTGCTAAAGCTTTTATTATCCTTTTTTTACTATCTAAACAATTTACTAAATATCCCTCCACTTTTATTTTACATGACATTTTACTAAGTAATCTGATATCTGTATTCATTTTTTCTTTATCATACCATACACAAGTATTATTTATTCTAAAAAAGCCCTCATTTTCTCCAAAATAGTTATTACTTCTATTATTTTCAGACTCATAAATCGTTATATACCCTTCTTCCTCACAAAGTCTACTGTCTTTTCTATCTTTATTTATATTTTCTACATTATCTACTAGTTTATGGTAAAAATTAATATTTTTCATGTCAGTTATATCAGATATATTAATATATTTTCTTTCTGTTTGAACATTATATGAAGTTCCTTTATCATATCCTACCCTTAGCCTTTCGTTATTGAAATTATTACTTTTTGTTTTTTTTTCATCTTTTTTAGTTTCATCAAAAATCTCACAAGAAATTCCATTTTCTAAACTAGGATCTAAAGATAGTTCATTATTATTAGTATAACTTTTCCTTACTGCATACTCAACTACATCAATATTAAAACTTGACTCGTCTAGTATTGCAAAAAGTGTTCTTAAAAATGGTCTATCTAAATAAATATAATATCTCATATGTTTTCTCCTTTATATAATATATGTTAATTTAAATACATATATCATTTTTTATATTATTAAATTTTGATTCTCCAATTCCTGGTACATTCATGATATCTTCTATTTCTCTAAATGGGTTTGTTTTTCTATAATTTATTATTTTATTTGCCGTAGCTTCTCCTATACCATTTAGACTCTTTAACTCATCTTTACTTGCTGTATTAATATTTATTTTATTACCTACCTTTACATTTTCGTCATCTTCTTCAAAATTAGTATTATCTTCAATATTATCAGTATCATTATTATCACTATCAGTCTGGTTAGTTTCACTTTTATTTGGTATTATTATTTTGTCGCTATCATTTAACTTTTGAGCAGGATTAATTTTAGATACATCTGCATCTTGTGTAAGTCCTCCTGCCATATCAATTAAATTTGTAACTCTTGATTCTTTTTCTAAGTAGTAAACTCCTTCTTTTTTTATAGCTCCAGAGATATATACACCAATCTTTCCTGTTTTACTCTCTATTTCATTTGAATTTACTAAAAAAGACTCCTTTCTATCTTTATCTTGAATATATATTGATATTGCAGATGCAATAAATATAATTAATAAAATTATTTGTACTTTATATTTTATAATAAAATTTTTAATTTTTAACATACATATCCTCCTTTTTTATTTATTTTTTTATAATTTTAGTATATAATAGTTAGTAATGAGGTGAACCATGAAAAGTCGTATATTTAATCTAAAACCTTTTAAAATTTTAACTTTATTTGCTTTTTTGTTTTTTTTGCTTTATACAAATATTTGTTTTTCAGCTACAAATAAGCAAGATGAAAATTTAAATTTATATTGTAATAACAATTTACTTATGGATGCTAACAGTGGAAATGTACTATTTGAAAAAAATGGATACTCCAAAATTTATCCTGCAAGTACAACAAAGATTCTAACAACTATACTAGTTCTAGATAATTTAGCTTTAGATGAAAATGTTGTAGTATCACAAAAAGCTGCAAATTCCGTTCCAATTGGTAGCTCTGTTATGGGAGTTAAAGCAGGTGAAATATATTCTGTAGAAAATTTATTATATGGACTACTTTTACCATCAGGTAATGATGCAGCAATAGTTCTTGCTGAAGCTGTAAGTTCAAATGTAGATGATTTTGCAAAGTTAATGAATGATAAAGCAAAACAAATTGGTTGCTTAAATACTCATTTCGTAAATCCACATGGCTTTTTTGATGAAAACCACTATTCAACTCCTTACGATATGGCACTTATTTTTAAATATGCTATGAAATATGATAAATTTAGAGAAATATTAGGAACTAAAACTTGGGAGTTGCCACCTACAAATAAAACACCAGAAAAAAGAACATTAAAAAACACTAATAGGCTTATTGACGATAACTATTCTGTATTTTATAAATATGCTTTAGGTGGAAAAACTGGATATACAATAGAATCAAGAGGAACATATGTAGGATATGCAAAAAAAGATGATAAATTATTAATAGTATCCAATTTTGATGGATCTCAAAATATAAATGGACAAAATGCTAGATTTTTAGATGCTATATCATTAAGCAATTATGGATTTAATAATTTCAATAATGAAAAAATTATTGATAAAAGTTTATATAGTTTTGAAGTCTTAGATGAAAGAAATAATAAAAAAATAACACTAGCTCTTGAAGATGATATTTATTCATTAATAAGTGAAAATGACTATATAATAGCAGTACCAAGTTTAAAATTAAATTTTGATGATATGACTAATAATACATCAAAAATATCTTTACATATATATGGAAAAAATATAGATATTAATAATGAATATAACGCTTTGACTACTAAAACAAATAATTATATAACAATTAAATATATATTAAAATTTGTTCCATATACTATACTTTTCATCCTTATAATTATTTTAATATATTTAATTTGTATATTAATTAAAAACAGAAAAAACGATATAATGAATATAATGTTTAGAAAATAAAATTAAATATTTAATACTTATACAATTAATTTAAAAAAATTATATATGCCAATAACTTTTTATTATTGGCATATATTTTTATTTACCAACATTTTCTGTGTTTTCTTGTGTTTCATCTTGTGAAACTTCTACTAATTTATTTTTAACTAACTGTTTTGTTTTTTCTTCATCTAGCAAAAAGTATGAAATTCCATCTATATATTTTGCTGCTCCTGGTGCTGTACATGAAGCTATATTAGAAATATCTATTTTTGAAACATCAGTAACATATTTTAAAGCCTCTCTTGCTGTTATATTTGTATTAGTGTTATCTAGAGCAATATTTATAATATCAGGTATTTTAGTTATATTTTTTGCAGATAAAATAGTAGAAATAAAGTTTTTTACAAATTGTTGCTGTACTTCTGTCCTTTGAATATCTCCTCTTGCATAACTAGATCCATCGTTTCCCTTTCTATATCTAACAAATTGTTCTGCTTGTTTACCATTTAAAACTTGCTTTCCAGGTTTTAAGTCTATATGAAGATTTTGTGTTGGATCATCATATTTCATTCTCATAGGTACATCAACTTCTACTCCACCAACCGCATCAACTATACTATGAACCATATCAGAATCAAATATTAAATAATAATCAATATTTACATCTAGTAACTCTTCTATTTGTTGTATAAAAGGTTCTGTATTTTTGCCCCTGTATAACGAATTAAGTTTATGGCCTATACAATATTCATTTGTAATATATGTATCTCTTGGTATAGACATCATTGCTACTTTTCCAGTAGTTACATTATAATTAACGTATATCATTGTATCAGTAAGATTTTGATTCGTACCACTAATAAGAGCATTTACTTCATCCTTTTTTTTAGAAAATAACTTATTTTCTATACTACCATTTTGGTTTTCTACTGTTTCATCACCTATAACATAATTTACAGAATATAATCCTCCCCAAAGTAGTATTCCCATAACAAATAATACTACAAAAAAAGTTGTAAACTTTTGAAATATATTCTTCTTTGGCTTTTTTCTTTTTTTACTCATATTTATATATTAAACTCCTTTAGTATCTACTTCATTATTAGTATTTTCCGTATCTAAAGAATCTTCTGTATCATTTGGAAAATTAGTTTTTATTATATTTTGAGATTCAATTTTATCTAAAATGAAAAATGACATCCATGAAGTATTTTTATCTCCTACATCTTTTAAATTTCCAGGTGCAGTACATGAATAAATACTGTTAATATCAATTTTAGAAGCGTCAGTTATATATTTTGTTGCCTCTCTTGCTGTTATATTAGTATCAGTATTTTTTAATGCAATATTTATTAATTCTGGAATTTTAGTTATATTTTTGGCAGATAATATTTGTGATATAAAAGCCTTTATAAAATCCTGTTGTACCTCAGTTCTTTGAACATCACCTAATGGATATCCAACTGTCATATCATTATTATGTCTAAATCTAACAAAACCTTCTGCCTTTGTTCCATTTAAAACTTGTTTTCCTGGCTGTAAATCTATATGAAGATCTTGTGATATATCATCATATTTCATCCTTATTGGAACATCTATTTCCACTCCACCAATAGTGTCTACCATTTCTTTTAACATATTTGCGTCAAATACTAAATAATAATCAATTTTTACATCTAGCATATTTTCAACTTGATTTACTAATGAAAGAATACCTTTACTATAATACATATAATTAATTTTGTAAACAGAACTCATAGTAGGATTAGAAACTATTGAAGTATCTCTTGGTATAGACATCATTCCTATTTTTCCTGTTTGAGTATTATATTTTACATATATTATAGTATCTGTTAAATCTTGATTTTTCCCACATATTAACGCATTTATTATCTTCTTTTTTTGAATAACATTTGTAGAACTACTACTATTTTCAGTGTTATTTGTATTTTCTTCTTCACCAATCATAAAGTTTACTGCATAAACACTTCCCCATAGTATTATTCCTATAATTGCAAAAATAACGAATAATATCGTAAATTTTTGTATACAATTTTTCTTTAACTTTTGTTTATTAGACATATACACTCCATTTCTAATTTATATTATTTTCAATAATTTTAACAAGCAAATTATTCTCATATAAAATTTTTACAACATTGGTATTATTAATACCATTATTTACATTCTTAGATATTTCTGGTATTGGAGAAATAAAAGCAATTAAGGCTAAAATTATATATATAATTAAAATAGATTTGAGTGCTCCTAATCCTAATCCTCCAATACTATTTATACTATTTAATATAGGTAAATCAAAAACTATATTTAGTATACCTCGTATAACAAACATTATTATAGTAACAATTACAAATATTGCAAAAAAGCTTAAACCTTTTAAAATAAACATAGTTATATTTTCAGATTTCTCATTTATTTGCTCATCAGATAATATTCCTTTTACTATTTTACTATACAAAGTTGTATTATCTATATCAGACTTATTATCATCAACAGCTTTTTTAATTCCCTGATTTATAGTAGTATTTAATTTAGTCCCAACATTACTTTGCCTTAATAAATTGGCAACAGGCATTTGTAACAAAAAGGCTAAAACTAATGAGACTAATATAGCTATAAAGCTAGTAAGTACGTTTATTATTCCTTTTTTATAACCAATATATGCTCCCAATACTACAAATAAAATTACTATTATATCTATAATCATATATCATTCTCCTCATTTATATATTAACAATATATATATTGTTAGTATATATTAATCCTACAGACTTGCCATTATTAAAAATAACTATATCTTTAGGTGGAAATTTAATATCAATATTTTTTACTTCTATTCCCCATTTATTTATTATTTGTAACTTATCTTGATATACAAGATAGTTTAATATACTACTATTTTTCATAAGTTTTGGAGAATCATTAATATTTAATGAGCTTATAGTAGTGTTGTCAAATCTATTAGATGTTATTGCATAATTACTATCTGAGTTTTCTTTATTTAATTTTTTAGATATCATTGTATAATAGTTATTGTATAATGATATATACATTAATTGATTAGTATCAAAAGTGAATATATCGTTTATATCTGATGTATCAATATTACATTTTACTATTTTATCATCCAGTAACATTATAATATTTTGACCTTGAATAGTCAAGTTATATACAAAATTATTATCAAGTGTAGCGATAGTTTTTATCTGACTTTCATTTTTGCTATCTACAATATTTATATTTATTCCCACTTTAAAAGATGATGTATTAGTTTGCAAAACCAGTAGTTTAGATGCATTTTCTAATATTGCAATATCTAAAATTGGATTAGAAGAAAGATAAGCATTATATAGATTTTTACCATTTTTAGTATATACACCTAAAACCTTTTTATAGCCACTAGTAGAATATTCAACAACATAATTTCCATTTTCATCTAAAAATACTTGATTTATTTGTCCATCTATTTTAGTATTTAAAATTTCTTTCTTATTTTCAAAAAAATAAATTTTTCCATTAGAATTATTAGTAATCATTAAATAGCGACCCTTTACATATATTTTAGGTGTAAACTGCAAATCAAGGTCATATTCCCAATTTTTAACTCCCCTGTTATTATATGTCATTAATTTTTGATTATTATATATTAATATATCTGAACAATAGGTATCAAAAATATCAGAGTCGGTTGAAGCTATATCAATTTTATTTTCTTCATTTATCCCAACATTTCTATTAATACTTATACCAATTAAAGGACCAAAATAGAAAAATAAAAATACTAAAATTAAAATAATACTTATAATTATTCCAATAGATACATATTTAGCTTTTTTACCTTTTTTACCCTTTTTATTTTTTTCAATATATTTTTGATGATTTCGTTCTTTTCTTATCTCATTAATTTTTTCTTTATAAAGATTAACAATCTCCAAGCCTTCTGACAAATCATCATCTTTTTTATCTGAATCATCTAAATTACTTATTCTTCCTTTTCTCATAATTTTTCTCCCATTTTTTTGGATTATAATATACTTTATCCTTCAAAGTATCAGGTAAATATTGTTGTTCTACATATCCTCCTTCGAAATTATGAGGATATTTATAGCCTTCTGCATAGCCAAACTGTTCCATTCCAGATACCGTAGCATTCCTAATATGCATTGGTACTTTTCCTATGTCAATATTTTTTACATCCTCTATAGCAGCATTTATTCCAAGATAACTTGCATTAGATTTTGGGCTCATTGCAACTTCAACTGCTGCATGTGCAAGAATAATTTTTGCTTCTGGCATTCCTATTTGATGTACTGCTTGCATTGCCGCAACTGCTACAAGTAACGCCTCATTATTAGCAGCTCCTACATCCTCTGAAGCTTGTATTACAATTCTCCTTGCAATAAACATTGGATCTTCGCCACCTTCAAGCATTCTAGCAAGGTAGTGAAGTGTAGCATCAGGATCAGAGCCTCTCATAGATTTTATAAAAGCACTAATTATATCATAATGTGAGTCATCTGATTTATCATATACTACTTTTTTTTGCATTATACATTCTTTTATTACATCCAAATCTATAATTATTTTGCCACTTTTATCCATATCTGTTGTTATTACTGCAAGTTCTAGACTATTTAAAGCTCCTCTTACATCACCATTAGATATTTCAGCTAAATATTCTAAAACTCCTTCTTTTATATCTAAATTATAATTTCCAAGTCCATTAGTTTTATCTAAGATAGTCTTTTTTAAAATTTTTAATATGTTTTCTTTATCTAATTCTTTAAATTTAAATATTGTTGATCTAGATATTAAAGCTTTATTAACAGTAAAATATGGATTTTCAGTTGTAGCACCTATTAAAATTATAGTTCCTTTTTCTACATAAGGTAAAAGTGCATCTTGTTGTAATTTATTAAATCTGTGTATTTCGTCAATAAATAATATAGCTTTTCCTGTTGGATTTAAAAATATATTTTGTGCATCCTCTACTACTTTTTTAATATCACTAACGCCCGCTTGTGTAGCATTTATACTTTCAAATTTGTGCTTTGTTGTATTTGCAATAATTCTTGCAAGTGATGTTTTACCACAACCAGGTGGTCCCCAAAATATTGCAGATGTTAATTTATCTGCTTTTATAAGTCTATATAATAATTTATCCTTTCCTACTATTTCTTCTTGACCATAAAAATCATCCAAAGTAGTAGGTTTCATTCTATATGCTAATGGTTCCATTTTATACCTCTTTAATATATAAATTCACATCATTATTATATAATAAAACCTAAGTATTAGCAATAGCTAACACTTAGGTTTTTAATACGTATATTAAATTATTATATTATATTATATTTATTTTACTTTTTTTATTTTTATTAATTACTTTCTTTTACTAACTTTTATTTTTGCATTTTTGATATTTCATTTATCTTTTCATTACATTGTGCACGAAAAACAAAACACTATTATATTAAGGAATATATTTATAATGACATTTATCACATTGATAATAACCTGCTGTTATTTTCTCATTAGCTATACCATATATTTTATACAAATTTTCTGTATATCCTGATTTTTCAAACTTCTCCTATAATCCTAATTTTATTAATTTTTTGAATATTCTTCTGTTAAAACATTAGATACAATACTCCTTAATGTTCCAATTGCACTATGGTTTTCTATTGGCAAATCTACATATTCAGAATAATATTTTACATAAAACTTGACTTTTTTGTTAAAAAATGTTATAATATAATTGTAGAGAAAATTTTTATACTTTCGAATAACTAATTCGTAAGTATTCTCTAAAAAATATTTTTTAAGGAGTGTTTTTTAATGTTGTTAGAGAGAACACTAACAAAAATTCTTTTAATGTTGGCTATCATATCTACATTGGTGTTCGGTGCATGGGGAGTTGTACGGACTGTAAAGTGTATACAGTTTGATACAAACTGCACTCAATACCTTAGGAGAGCAGCTGATTCCAGCACTATTGAAGATGCAAAAGAAGAGTTGCACAAAGCAATTTCCTATCTAGAAGAAAACGACTTGACAGAAGGTATTGTATCAATATTTTTTCAGGAGCCCCAAAATGATGTTGGGTTCTGGTACAAAAATATGTCTGAAGCATATTCAGAACTCGAATCTCTTCCTAAAGATGCTACTCCTCTTGAAAAGTCAAATGTTCTTATGAAATTAAGAGGGACATTAACAGATTATGATGGAGCTACTGTTACAGTTCCAGAGGGAATAAGTATTTACCCTAATAATGTATCCTACTTCTGGTGGGGAATGATATCTTTCTCACTAACATTTATTTTTTGGATGATCATAATATTCATATGTATTGGATAATCCCGTTTTAACCTCTTTGTGAAAACAAAGAGGTTAATTTTTATAAAAAATTTTGTTTATATAAATTAAAATCAAGAATTATTTTAATTTCTGCTTTTTATATTATTTAAAAACTTCAATTATTTTTTCACAAGTTATACCGTACATTTTATACAAATTTTCGATGTCTCCAGATTTTCCAAACTTATCCTGTACACCTAATTTTACTAATTTCTTTGGATATTCTTCTGTTAACACATTAGATATTATACTTCCAATTCCACCAATTACACTATGATCCTCAATAGATACAAGTTTATCAGTTTGTTTCGCACATTTTATTATATTATCCCTATCTATCGGCTTTATAGAATATAAATCAACTACTCTTACATTTATTCCTTCTTGCTCTAATTTTTGCTTTGCTTGAAGTGCTATTGATACCGTATTCCCAATAGCAAATATAGTCCCATCAGCACCGTTTCCAAAAGTATGCGAGCCTCCTAATTTAAAATTATCTAAATCACTATAAATATCAATTGCTTTATTTCTTCCTAAACGTATGTATTTTGGTCCTTTTTCTTTAAGACAAATATCTAATATCTTCTTTGTTGATATATCATCAGCAGGGCAAAATATTTTCATATTTGGGATTACATTCATAAGTGCAATATCTTCAATACATTGATGTGTAGCGCCATCTTCTCCTACTGCAAGTCCAGAATGAGTTGCACAAAAGTTTATATCTATATTAGAATATGCTGCTGTATTTCTTATTTGCTCATAGGCACGTCCCGCAAGAAACATAGCAAAACTTGAGGCAAATACTTTTTTTAAAGAAAGTGCCATTCCACATGCTGTACCTACCATATCTTGTTCTGATATCCCCATGTCAAAATGCCTATTAGGAAATTCATTTTTAAATAATTTTGTACAAGTAGCATTTGCAAGATCTGCGTCAAATACTACTATATTTTTATCCTCATACCCTTTATTTAATAAAAATTCTCCATAAGACTCTCTTGTAGATTTCATATATTCCCTCTTTTCTATAATAATTGATCAATAGCATTCTTGTAATCTTCTTGTGTTAATTTCTTTCCATGCCATTTTTCATCATTTTCCATAAAAGAAACTCCTTTTCCTTTTATAGTTTTTGCAATAATTACATTAGGCATTTTAGATTTTTTTGCATTATCTATTGCAGTTAATATTTCATCAAAGTCGTGCCCATTTACACTTTGAACATAAAATCCAAATGAACTAAATTTTTCATCTAAGTTATCCACACTTTTAACATCATTAATACTTCCATCTATCTGAAGTCCATTATTATCAATAAACAATATTAAATTGTCTAAATTATATTTATTAGCACTCATGCATGCTTCCCAAATTTGGCCTTCTTCTATCTCTCCATCACCAACTAAGCAATACACATATCCTTTTTCATTAGATATTTTTTTTGATAGTGCCATTCCATTTGCAATTGAAAGCCCTTGCCCTAAAGAACCACTTGAAACATCTACTCCATTTATTTTTATACATGGATGTCCTTCAAGATAACTATCATATTTTCTAAATGTTTTTAAATCTTCACGTGGTATATAGCCTTTACTAGATAAAACTGCATAATAACAAGATGATGCATGCCCTTTTGATAGTATAAACTTATCAATTCTTTGGTTATTACTATCTAATTCTAAATTCATAGCTCTATGATACAAAGCAACTAAGATTTCAACACATGACAGGCTTCCACCAGGATGTCCTGAACCTGCAGTATATATCATATCTATTATATCTTTTCGTATACTTTTTGCTACTTTTTCTAAATTTTCCATATATCCCCCTTAATTTAAATCTTTAAATCCTGTTCCTAAAGCCTCGTTTACAGTAGTAATATACATTAATGCATTACTATCATTTTCCCTTATTAGCTGTTTTAATTTTGCAATTTGTGGTGTAGTTATAACACAAGTAATAGTTGTAATTTCCTCTTTACTATGTGCACCAATACTATTTGTAACTGTTGCACCTCTTTTTAAATCATTCAAAATTGCCTCTATTACTTTATCACTTTTGTTTGTTATAATTGTAACAACTTTAGTATAATACACTCCTTCAAATACAATATCAACAACTTTAGTTGATATTGCCATTGCAATTATTGAATAAAGTCCTACATTTATATCCTTAAATACTAATATAATTGATGAAATAATACATATTTCTATGATTAACAAAGTTCTACTTACACTTTGTGCTTTTGTTAGCTTATATATAAGTTGAGCTAAAAGATCAGAGCCACCTGAACTTGCTCCAGCTTTAAATACAATTGCAATACCAAAGCCTACAATAAGTCCTCCAAAAACACAAGAGGTAAATAGATCCATATTATTTATACTAAAAAATGAATCATATTTAAAAATTTCTAGAAATATAGATAACATCACAGTAGTAAATATTGTTTTTATATTAAATTTTATTCCAAGTTTTATTATTGAAAATATAAATAATGGAATATTTATTAACATTATAGTAATACCCATAGGAATATTCAATAAATAATAGAAAATTGTTGCTATACCACTTGCTCCACCAGTAGTCATTCTATGAGGCAATAAGAAAAGATTTGTACCTATTGCAATTAAAAATGCCCCAACTACCATATATATGATATCAAATACTATATGAATTATCTTAATTTGTTTCTTATCTATTTTATTTAAAAGCATCAAAATCACCTTTACATGTGATTATTATTTGCTTTATTTAATAAATTTATATCTGTTTTCTTAATATATCTAGAAAATTTTCATCATGGATATATTTTTTAGGTGTAAATTCTTTTAATAATTTTATATAATAATCAAAATCTTTCCCCTCTTTATATGTAATAATATATCCTTCTTTATCAAGTTCTTCTGCTATTTCTAGTTGATGATCATTTATGTGCTCATTATATTTTGCAAGTCTTGGAACAACTAAAATTTTTTTATTATTTTCAAGTGCATTAAATATTGTGCCAACTCCACCATGACAAATAACAAAGTCAGCTTTTTTTATATATTCATTAAACTTATTAGTATCAAGAGATGGTATCATTTCAATATTATCACTTTTAAATATTGTATTTCCAGTTTGTGCAACTATTTTATCATCTTTTAATAGTTTAGATTTTTCAACCATTTCAAATATTCTTGAAAATTGCTGCTTTTGAGTTCCTACTGATACAAATACCATTACATTAACCTCCCGATATACTCTGCTTTTTTATATTTTTCTTCTAAACCTTTCCATTGCACATAAAATTTATTTGCAAATAGATATACTAGCTTACCAGTAGTAGATAAAGATTTAACTTTTGCAAGTGATTCAATATATATAACTTTTTTACCTAACAATTTAGCAAAAAAGCACATTATACCACCTACCTGAGCTCCAGTAGAAACGATAGTTTTAGGTTTAAATTTTATTAATATTTTTATAGTTTTAAATATATTAAATATTGCACAACCTAAGTATTTAATTTTATTTTTATTTGGGCCATACTTTAAATACTCTATGTTATATCCTTTATTTAAATTCTCTGTTACTTGTGTTTTTTCAGTAACAAGTAAATAATCGTATTCACTAAATAATTTTTTTAATTTTAATATCTCACTTAAATGCCCACCTGAACTTGCTACAAAAATTACTTTTTTCACTAGCTTTCTCCTTTTACTTTTAATGTTATATTATACTTATCTTTTAAATATATTTTATTTACTTTTTTTGGTCCTACAACAACTGATACATATTTGTTAGGTATATACACATTTAAAATGATATCTTCTTTAATTATATCTTTTAACTTATTAGAAATATATTTTTCAATTTCTTCCAAAACTAATTTAGACATAACATATTCTGCAAAATTATCACATATAGGTCCAACAATATCTGTATTTGCTACTGTTATCTCATCAGTAGTTTGCAGTCCTATTCGTATAACCTGCACATTAGTCTTTTTACATTGTTTTAATATCATATATACTCTATTTACTGAATCTTTAAAACTTAACGGTACATATTCTTTTTTTAAGTACATATCATATAATTTGCTTTCTTTTAAGACATATACTGGATATATTCTCAAACATTTTGGATTTAATTTTAATACCTCATTTATAGTATAAAGTTCTTTTTCAATGGTACTTTTAGGAAGTCCAACCATTATTTGCATTCCAAGATTTATATTAAATAGTTTAATTAATCTTGCCGCTCTTATAACATGATTTCTTAAATGTCCTCTTTTTGATTCATTTAAAACTTCATTATCCATAGACTGAACTCCTAGTTCTATAGTATCTACATTATACCTTTTTAATACTTTTAAAATTTTAACAGATATATAATCTGGTCTTGTAGAAAGCCTAATAGAGTCAATCTTGCCTTCATTTAAATATTTGTTTGCTACTTCTAAATATTTTATTTGTTTTTCTATTTTTATTCCTGTAAATGAACCGCCAAAAAAAGCTATTTCTATTTTTTTCTTTTTTTTATTATTTTTAAAATATTCTAGATGTTCATCTATTATATCATATATGTCTTTTGATGTAACACTTGTATCAATTCCTGTAATTTTTCTTTGATTACAAAATACACATTCATTTTTACAACCAAAATGTGGTATAAATATTGGAATAGTATATTGATTATTTTTATTTACTATATTTTTTAATATTTTATTCAAATCTAGTCTTAAGTTATATTCTTTTAATGGCTGAGGCAGCTGCTGCTTGTTCTGCACTCTTTTTGTTTTTTCCAATTCCTTCACCTATTTTCTTTCCATTAAATCTAACTTCAACAAAGAAAGTTTTATCATGCTCTAATCCTTCTTCTTTATCTAAAATATATTCTATTTTAACAGTTCCATTTTTTTGTAAAATTTCCTGCAACTTTGTTTTGTAATCTGTATTAAAATCTTTTCCAGAAAGTACTTCTTTTATTTGCTTACTTAATTTACTTAAAACAAATTCTTTTGCTTTTATATATCCTCCGTCTAAATATATACTCCCCAATATTGCTTCAAAACAATCAGCAATTATTGCATTTTTCTTTTCTACATCACTTTGTTGTTCGCATTTTCCAAGATATATGTACTCATGCACGCCAGTAGCCTTAAGAGCTAAACTTAAAGATGCTTCACATACTATAGCTGCTCTTTTTTTTGTCATATCCCCTTCTGAAAACAAGTTTGAATTTGCATATAACATCTCAGATATTATATGCTCTAAAATTGCATCGCCTAAAAACTCTATTCTTTCATTATATTCATCATTATTAGTTTTATTTGTTTCATAAGCGTATGATTTATGAGTAAGTGCTAATTTTAATAATTTAACATTAGAATATCTATATCCTAATTTTTGTTGTACAATTTCAAATCTTTGATTATCTGTCAATTTTAACACTCCTTTACATTTATTATATTATACATAATAATTATAACTTTTTCAAGTAATAGTTATCATCTTGTTGACATTTTATGTAAAATAGTGTATAATATATGTGTATTTTAATGGTATATAATTTATTGATTAATAAAATTATGACTTTCTAATAATTATGATGGATTATTAGAAGTTATATATATAATTACTTTTTTACAAAGGAGACTTTAACATGTATCAATTTTTATTCTTTGCAATTGGATTTTTTACGTCATCATTTATCATAGCTATGATTGCTCTGATAAAATCAAAACTTGCAAAAAGAAAAGTAAGATTGCATGTAACTACACTTAAAGACGGATCATACAAGCTTACACTATACCCCTCAAATCATATGAATGGTAAGTTCTTTGTTTTTAAAGAAAAAGAAGATTTAGTAAGAAATCTAAAAAAATATCCACCTAATACATTTATAGAATTTAATAAAGAATCTAGATGTATTGAGGATATAATAGATTTTGAGCTGTAACAGAATAACCCCAAAACATCACATATGTTTTGGGGCTATTTTATACTTACACATTATTTTTTATATATTCTACAACATCTCCTACTGTAGATATTTTCTCAGCTTCAACTTCTGGTATTTCCATATCAAATTCTTCTTCAAAAGCCATTATAAGTTCTACAACGTCTAAAGAATCTGCACCTAAATCATCTATAAAAGTAGTTTCAGATGTTATTGTGTCTAAGTCTTCAATACCTAATTGTTCTCCTATTACTTCTTTAACTCTACTGAAAATTTCAGTTTCTTCCATATAAATTACCTCCTAATAATTTTATATCTCTATTATCTAATATTTACTCAGTATTGTCAATAGTATTACTATTTTTTTTATATTTTTTTATATTTTTTATTTTTGGGATATAATAACAAGCGAAGAAAATCTTCGCTTGTTATTCATTAATTAACATTTAATCGTCCCCAACTAAGTACATCATTTAAAATTTTTTTACCATTAACATTAAATTGATTTTGAGAAGTTTCTATAATTGTATTCATATAGTATTCCTCAAATTTTCTGTTAGGTATAAAAAATTTAGATATTTCTATAGGTGAGGCCAACTCCCTGCTGCAGGAATATTTTATTTCAAATAGATCCTGCACATCATCAATTTTGTTCCTTTTAAGATCAGATAAAAGAAGTGCACTACAACCCTTCTGATTAAATTGAGAACATTTCTTACACATTTTCTCTACAGCGATGTTTCTTAAGTAATCAAGTTTTACTGAATCTGTAGCGAATGGAACCCGTGTCATAATTATTCCTCCTAGAAATATAATTTTGTTCTATTGTATCACAATTTATATATAATTTCAATACAATTTATATAAGTTTTTAAAGAAATCTGTCAATTTTATATTTCTTTAGAAAATGTTATTTATCAAAAAAAGGGATTTTATAAAAAACCCCTTTAATCTTATTCTATTATATTTGATACTGAACCAGATCCTACTGTTCTACCACCTTCACGAATAGCAAATTTTAATCCTTTTTCAATTGCTATTGGAGTGATAAGTTTAGCTTTAATTGTTACATTATCACCAGGCATTACCATTTCTTTATCTTTTGGTAATTCTATTACACCTGTAACATCAGTAGTTCTGAAATAGAATTGAGGTCTATATCCTTGGAAGAATGGAGTGTGTCTTCCACCCTCTTCTTTAGTTAGAATATATACTTCAGCTTCAAATTCAGTATGTGGATGTATAGAACCAGGTTTAGCAATAACTTGACCTCTTTGAATTTCATCTCTTTGAATACCTCTTAGAAGTAATCCAGCGTTATCTCCACATTCAGCTTCATCAAGTGATTTTCTGAACATTTCAATACCTGTTACAACTGTTTTCTTAGGAGTATCTACAAGACCTACGATTTCAACTTCTTCACCAAGTTTTAATACACCTTTTTCAATTCTACCTGTTGCAACTGTTCCTCTACCTGTTATAGTAAATACATCTTCAACTGGCATTAAGAAAGGTTTATCTGTATCTCTAGTTGGCTCTGGAATATATTCATCAATAGCTGCTAGAAGTTCTTTTATACAAGCGTATTCTGGAGCTTCTGGATCATTTGAAGTAGCTTCTAATACTTTTAAAGCAGATCCTTTAACTATTGGAGTAGTATCTCCTGGGAAATCATATTTAGATAATAGATCTCTTATATCCATTTCAACTAATTCTAATAATTCTGGATCATCTACCATATCACATTTGTTCATGAAAACAACTATATATGGAACACCAACTTGTCTTGCAAGTAGTATATGCTCTCTTGTTTGAGGCATAGGACCATCTGCAGCAGAAACAACTAAGATTGCTCCATCCATTTGAGCAGCACCAGTTATCATATTTTTAACATAGTCTGCATGTCCTGGACAGTCAACGTGTGCATAGTGTCTCTTATCTGTTTCATATTCTACGTGTGATGTAGAAATTGTTATTCCTCTTGCTTTTTCTTCAGGTGCATTATCAATTTGGCTATAATCGCTAAATTGAGCTTCTCCCTTAAGACTACAAAATTTAGTTATTGCAGCTGTAAGAGTAGTTTTACCATGGTCAACGTGACCAATAGTACCAATATTTACGTGTGGTTTAGTTCTTTCAAACTTTGCTTTTGCCATTTTAAAATTCCTCCTTATTTTTCACCTTTAATGCCCAATAAGCATTAACTTTGGTAATATTTTACTACATTTTATTTTTTTTTGCAATACATTTATATGTATTTTCTTTATTTTTTAATTTTTTGTCATTAATCTTCTTTTTTTGCTCTTTGAGATACTATAGTATCTAAAACTGATTTTGGAACTTCTTCATAATGAGATGGTTCCATAGAGTAAACTCCTCTACCCTGTGTTCTAGATCTTAGATCTGTAGCGTATCCAAACATTTCAGAAAGTGGTATGAATGAATGTATTGTTGTAGTTCCTTGAACTGTATCCATTCCTTCCATTCTTCCACGTCTTGAGTTAACATCTCCTATAACGTCTCCCATATATTCTTCTGGAACGATAATATCAACTTTCATTATTGGTTCTAATAATACTGCTCCACCTTGGCGGCAAGCTTCTTTTAAAGCCATAGATCCTGCTATATGGAAAGCTGCTTCTGATGAGTCAACATCATGGTATGAACCATCAACAAGAGCAACTTTAATATCTACTACTGGATATCCAGCAAGTACACCTGATTTCATTGCATCTTGAACACCTTCATCTGTTGGTTTAACATATTCTTTAGGAACAACACCACCAACAATTTTAGATGTAAATTCATAACCTTTTCCTGGTTCATTTGGTTCAACTTCAAGCCAAACATCACCATATTGTCCTCTACCACCTGATTGTCTAATAAATTTACCTTGAACTTTAACAGCCTTTTTAATAGTCTCTTTATATGCAACCTGTGGTTTACCAACATTAGCTTCTACTTTAAATTCTCTTTTCATTCTATCAACGATGATATCAAGATGAAGTTCACCCATACCAGCGATAATAGTTTGACCAGTTTCTTGATCTGTATAAGCTTTAAATGATGGATCTTCCTCAGCTAATTTTTGTAAAGCTAAATCCATTTTATCTTGATCAGCTTTAGTTTTTGGTTCGATTGCAACATCTATAACAGGTTCTGGGAACTCAATAGATTCAAGTATTATTGGAGCATTTTCATCACATAAAGTATCTCCAGTAGATACATCTTTAAGTCCAACTGCACAAGCTATATCTCCAGCATAAACTTTTGTTATATCTTGTCTGTTATTAGCATGCATTTGAATTAATCTTCCTATTCTTTCTTTTTTACCTTTATTTGCATTTAATACATAAGAACCACTTTCAAGTGTTCCTGAATATACTCTAAAGAAAGTAAGTTTTCCAACATATGGATCAGTCATAATTTTAAATGCAAGTGCAGAGAAAGGTTGATCATCTCCTGATATTCTTTCTTCTTCAGTTCCATCTTCAAGTACACCTTTTATATGAGGTATATCAGTTGGAGCTGGCATGTAATCAACAATATTGTCAAGTAATTCTTGTACACCTTTATTTTTATATGAACTTCCGCATGTTACTGGAACTATAGTATTAGCTATTGTACCTTTTCTAAGTCCCATTTTGATTTCTTCTTCAGTAAGTTCTTCACCATTTAAGTATTTTTCCATTAAAGAATCATCTTGCTCAGCAACAGCTTCAATCAATTTTGTTCTATATTCTTCTGCTAAGTCTTTTAAATCATCTGGAATTTCTTCACGTCTAACGTCTTTTCCTAAATCATCATAATGAATGCAAGCATTCATTTTTACTAAATCAACTAAACCTTTAAAAGTATCTTCTTTACCGATTGGAATAGCTATAGGAACAGCGTTAGCTTGTAATCTTTCTCTTAATTGTTTTACACAATTAAAGAAATCTGCACCTGTAATATCCATCTTATTTACATATACCATTCTAGGTACGTTATATTTATTTGCTTGTCTCCAAACAGTTTCAGATTGTGGTTGAACTCCACCTTTTGCACAAAGTACAGTAACTGAACCGTCTAGAACTCTAAGAGATCTTTCAACTTCAATTGTAAAGTCAACATGTCCTGGTGTATCTATAATATTTATTCTATTATTATTCCAATAACATGTAGTTGCAGCTGAAGTAATTGTTATACCTCTTTCTTGCTCTTGAGCCATCCAGTCCATTGTAGCTCCACCATCATGAACTTCACCTATTTTATGAGTTTTACCTGTATAAAATAGTATTCTTTCAGTAGTAGTAGTTTTACCAGCATCAATGTGTGCCATGATACCAATATTTCTAGTCCTCTCAAGAGGATATTCTCTACCTGCCATTTAATTTTCCTCCTTTTTATCTTAGGATTACCATCTATAATGAGCAAATGCTTTGTTAGCTTCTGCCATTCTATGTGTATCTTCTTTTTTCTTGAATGCTCCACCTTGACCGTTTATAGCATCCATAATTTCTCCTGCTAGTTTTTCTTCCATACTATGTTCATTTCTTTTTCTAGCATATTCAACTAACCATCTTATTGCTAAAGATTGTTTTCTATCAGCTCTAATTTCCATTGGAACTTGATATGTAGCTCCACCTACACGTCTAGCTTTAACTTCTAGTGCTGGTGTAACATTATCTAACGCTTGTCTAAAAGCATCCATAGCTTCTCTTCCTGTTTTTTCTTTTACAATATCAAAAGCACCATAAACAATTTTTTGAGCTGTAACTTTTTTACCATCCCACATAACTTTATTAATAAGTTTTGTAACAACTTTAGAATTATACATTGGATCTGGCATTACTTCTCTTTTAGCTATATGTCCTTTTCTTGCCACTTTTCTTCCCTCCTTTATTAACTTTGAACCATACTAGTCCAAAAAGGTACTCAAAAACTTTAATTTTTGTAAGGGGCTAGAGTTTAATATTTTAAACTTAAGCACCTACTAAGTATTATTTTTTCTTTGCTCTTTTTGCACCATATTTTGATTTTGCTTGTACTCTATCAGCAACACCTGCTGTATCAAGTACACCTCTTACAATGTGATAACGTACACCTGGTAGATCTTTTACCCTTCCTCCTCTAATTAGAACAACACTGTGTTCTTGTAGATTATGGCCAATTCCTGGTATATACGCTGTTACTTCCATTGTATTAGAAAGTCTTACTCTGGCTACTTTACGAAGTGCAGAGTTTGGCTTTTTAGGAGTTTGTGTTTTTACAACAGTACAAACACCTCTTTTTTGTGGAGAAGACTGATTAGTAGCAGATTTAGTACGAGAATTATATCCTCTTTGTAATGCAGGTGATTTTGATTTTGTTACTTTGTCTTGTCTTCCCTTTCTTACTAATTGGCTAAATGTAGGCACTATAAGTTCACCTCTCTTTCTTAGAATTACTTGCATACACAAGTAATTTTAATTATACTCTAAATTATAGAAAAAGTCAATATAAATACAAAAATTTTACATTAATATTACAATAATTAATTACATAATTTTAAATATAATATATACATTTTAAGTCACCATGTGTACATATTATGTATGTTAATTTATATAAAAACTATTTAAAAAGATGTTACATATAATTTGTATTAATGATATAATATATTTGGTGATTAGTTTGAAAGAAATAATAAAAAAAATAAAACCAAAATAAGAAAAAAAGGCATAGTTCCCCCTTACCCCCAAAAAT
>CANRGL010000015.1 GCA_947630145.1 uncultured Clostridia bacterium
AAATTTTAAAATATCTTGAACATTTTTATTGAGAATTCTTAGTAATAAACTGAACATTATTACTAAGAATTCACACAAAATTTATATTATTTTACGTAAACCATTGACACTTTTAAACATTAATGTTATAATTAAATATGTAAAAAATATTTATTTAAATTAAACTTAATTTAAGGAGAAGATCTTATGAAGAAAAAATTAAATTTTGTAAGCAAGGATTGTGTAGAACGGAAATTAAAGAATGTTAATCATAATTTAGATAAACTTTATCGTTCAAATACTTTAAAAGTATTAACATTAGAAAATATAAGTTCTATAACATCAGCAGTAAATGAGCAAATAAAACAAATAATAGATAGTCTACCTGATGGTTTATATACGATAAAATATTGTATTTATGGCAATGATATCACAATTTTAAATCAACCAACACGGCTATTCTACTCAAAGGCTAATCTAAAAAAACATGTAAATATAAAGCCGAAAAACTACCCATATTCCACATTTGGAATCAGACTAGAATTGATTGAATCTAGTTCTGAAAGATACATTTATATAATAATAGTATAAAGTTCTACAGCAGTGATAATATCACTGCTGTGTCTTTTTTTCTATTTCTCTTACTTTTATTTTTTGCTCATCAATATTTGTCCAATGATCTAATCTTGGCACGAAATCATATCCAGAATTTTTTAAATATTTTTTATCTTTTCTTTCTATTTCTAGATTATCTGTTATGTCCACTTTATCTTTTTTATCTTTTTCTTTCACAAATATCACCTAGAAATATTATTTACAATATATTTTAAAATATTCATTTATTGCTCTTCATAAACAAATTCTTCTTCTTTTAAATTTCCTTGATCATCTTGCAATAATATATTTATTTTCTTTTCTGCTAAATCAAGTTTTTTTGTGCATTCTTTAGATAATTTCATTCCTTTTTCAAATTCCTTTATTGCTTCATCTAAATTAAGTTCTCCATTTTCTAAATTATTTGCTATACTTTCCAATTCTTTTAAATCTTCTTCAAAAGTTTTTTCTTTATTCATTACAAGAACCTCCAATTATTTTACTATAACATCTATATTTCCATCTTTAAAAGTAATATTTAGATTATCATCTTTATTTACATCTAATTTACTTTTTATAATCATTCCATCCTCATTTTTAACAACACTATAACCTCTAATAAGTGTTTTTAGTGGACTTAAAGCATCTATTTTGGCAATATTTTTCTCACAAATGCTTTTATATTTTTCTATTTTCATAGCTACTACATTTTTACTTAAAGTAATAATTTTATCAATTGCCATTCTGTTTTTATTAATCATATCATATGGGACTTTTTCAAGTTTTGAAGCTTTTATTTTTTCTAAATATTCCTTTTTCCTATTCAAGTAACCATTTATAGCTAATATATTCCTATTTTTATCTACTGATATTTTACTTACTATATCACTATATTTAGGATATACAAGTTCTGCTGCTGCAGATGGTGTAGGTGCTCTTAAATCAGAAACAAAATCACATATAGTAAAATCTGTTTCATGACCTACGGCAGATACTATTGGGATTTTAGAGTTAAATATTTCTCTTGCTAAAAACTCATCATTAAAACCAAATAAATCTTCAAACGATCCTCCACCTCTTGCTATTATTATTACATCAACATTTCCTATTTTATTAAAGGCTTTTATCCCAGAAATAACAGTAGATGCCACATTTACACCTTGCACACTTGCAGGATATATTAATAAATTTACATTAGGATATCTTCTAGTACTTACATTTATTATATCTTTTATAACAGCGCCTGTCCTTGATGTAATTACACCAACTCTTTTTGGCAAAAATGGTATTTCCTTTTTATGAATATCATCAAACATTCCCTCGTCTTTTAATTTCTTTTTTAATTTTTCATAAGCTAAATATAATTCGCCAAGTCCTGATTTTTTCATACTTTTGCAATATACTTGATATACGCCATCTCTTTCAAAAACATTAATTGAACCATTTATAACTACTTTCATTCCATCCTCTGGCTTAAAATTAACATACTGTGCGTTAGATTTAAACATAACACATTTAATAGTAGCATTTTCATCTTTCAAAGTAAAATAAAAATGCCCAGTATAATGGGCTTTAAAATTTGTTATTTCACCAGATATATTAATGTTATTTAAAAAAGCATCATTGTCAATTATCATTTTTACATACTTATTTACTTGACTTACATTAAATACTTTTTCTTCATCCATAAAACATTACTCCTGTTTTTTTTCTTCAATTACCTTAGCAAGTAATCCATTAACAAAAGATTTTGAATCAGGATTACCATATATTTTAGCAAGTTCTACTGCTTCATTTGCTGATACTTTAAGTGGAATATTTTCAATAAAATTAATTTCATATATAGCAAGTCTTAAAATTGCAAGATCTATTTTTGCAATCCTTGATATATTCCAATTTTTAAGATTTTTTAAAATAATACTATCAATTTTATCAACATTAGCTTTAACACCATTTACTACATTATCTATATATTCTTTTTCTGATTTATCACATTCATTTTCCTCATAACAAAATTCGATAATCTTATCCAATGGTTTTTCTTTATTAAATTCAAATTCATAAATACATTTAAAAGCACAATCTCTAGCATTTTTTCTACTCATAACTTTAACCTATTCCTTATCATCTTTCTTAGTTTCATAATAATATACATTATCTTTGTATTGTCTAAATTTACTAAAATTAAATATATCTTTAATATGACCTTCGTTATCTTGTAATTTTTTACCTATCCAAATAGCAGTAATAATTAATGCAACCAAAACAAAAAATTTAATTAGAAAATTAACAATTCCAAGTGCATAAAGTACTACAACAATAGCTATACAAATTATTACATATTTATTTTTAATAATATAGTCTAGTAAATCTCTCATATAATATCACTTCCTACTTCTTTTGAGGTTCTAAATATACCCCTTTAATTTTTATATTTGCTTCTTTTATTTCTATAGTTGTCTGTTTCAATACACTAGATTTTATATTTTCTTGTAATTTTGATGTTAATGTAGTAACTACTGTATCAGGTAAAATATATGCATAAATATTAGCTATTATTCCCTCTTCGGTAACTGTAGTCTCCACTTTTATATTCCTAAGTTCAGGATAATTTCTTGCTATTGCCATAATTATATTATCGAAAGTATCTTTTGTAATATATGTAGTACCTTTTTCAGATTTTATAGCTAGTCCAGTTTTTATGTTTTCTGAATTATTTGATTGTGCAAACATACCTATAAGTCCAAATAATGATAAAATAGCGCCTACTGTTATAGCTAATGTTTTATTTGCAATTAAGAAATCTATAACTTTATCTATTATAGGTTTTATATTAAGCATTTCAGTTGAATACAATATAACTCCTACTGCTTCTATTATTATAATTATAGAAAATATAATTAATATAAATTTTTCTAAATATTTCATTTTGTTTCCCCCTAATATTGCATAGCCTAAAATAGGCTATGCAATTACTATTATTCATTTGAGTTTGATTTTATATCCTCTTTTTTATCAAAAGTAATTCCTTGAACATTTATATTTACAGCTACTACATCAAGTCCTGTCATATTTTCAACAGCAGATTTCACTGAATTTTGAGCAGCCCATGCTATATCTGGAATTCTTACTCCATATTTTACGTTTACATATAAATCTATTGTTACTTTTTTTCCATCAAGTTCAATTTTTACACCTTTAGAATATTTTTTATTTGATCCAAGTATTTGATTTATTCCATCAACAAATCCTAAAGTCATACCTGCTATTCCTTCTACTTCAGATGCTGCAAGTCCTGCGATAATTCCTATAACATCTTCAGATATGTTTAAGTTAGTATCGATTTCTACTTTTGTTTCAGCTTCCTCAACAGTTTCTTTTTTTTCTACTACTTCTTTTTTTGTTTTCTCACTCATAAAAATTACCTCCTTTAAAGATATGAAATATCTTTATTTAAGAATATTATACCCTAAAATGTATAAAAAGTCACGTATTTTCACAAATATTTCAAAAAAAAGCCATCAATATATATATGATAGCTTTTTGATGTGATTTTAATATTAAACAATAAAACTTATTTATATATTAAAATGACTAAGATCGTAAATATAAATTAACTATTATTATAAAAATACTTTTTACATTAAAAAATGTCCCCTGCTAAATACAGAGAACATTTCAAATTATTAGTATAATTTATAATACTGTCTAGCTTTTTAGTTTAGTGCAATTTTTAATATAAACCTAATTTTATTATAAGTTTTTATGCTTTAAAAATCTCCTGAAACTCCGCCTCCGGCCTGAGAATCCACCTCCTCCGAAAGAATCTCCTCCTCCGAAAAAATCTCCTCCATAGAAAGTATCTCCTGCATAAAAGTTATTTCCAGTACCACGAGAATTATAATCAAAGAGTATTAAAAAAACTGCAGACATTCCCATATCTATAAGGAAAAGGATTATATTATCAAGGAAATAAGAAGCAAATAGATACACTAAAAATCTATATGATAATGCAATAATTATCATACTTACTATATATAATAATATTCTTATTTTACCCTTATTAAATAATTTACTTATTAATACTTTAAAAATAACTGCTAATCCAAACATGCCTATAAATATAAAGTAATAATTTTCACGAGAATCGACTACATTAACTGCATTTTGAGCATCAACATTAACATTATATTCTTTAGCTACTATTTCTAAAATTGCATTATATCCATTCTTTATACCATCATCAAAATTATCTTGTTTTAAGTATGGTATTATATACTCATCTCGAATTCTACCTGCTTTTCCATCAGGTAACACTCCCTCTAAACCATATCCTATTTCTATTCTAAACTGTCTTTCAGAAAGTGCAAGTAGTAAAAGTACTCCATTATTTTTTTCTTTATCACCTATACCAAAATTTCTAAAAAGTTTTGTTGCATATTCTTCTAATGACTCTCCTTCTAAACTTTTTACTGTTACTACTACTATTTGACTTCCTGTTTTATTATATAGGTTTTTATTTGTATTTATTATATAGTTTTTTGTTTCTTCACTAAGAATTCCTGCATAATCATTAACATAGAAATCCGATGTTGGTTTTACAATAGCATATATATTGTTTATTTTTAATGTAATTGTAAATAAGAAAAATATAGCAAATATTTTTACAAATATACTCTTCTTACTCAAATTTAACATTTGGAACCTCCTTGCTAGTATCATCAGCTTCAAAATATTCTTTTTTGTCAAATCCAAAAATATTTGCTAAAATACTCTTTGGAAATTTCTTTATCATTGTATTAAATTCATTTACTGCATCGTTATAGTCTTTTCTTGCAACTGCTATTCTATTTTCTGTACCTGCTAACTCATCTGAAAGTTGTGTAAAGTTAGCTGATGATTTTAGATCAGGATAATTTTCTACTACTAACATTAACGCATTTAGTGAATCTGTTAGTTCGTTATTTGCTTTTGACTTTTCACTTATGCTATTTGCATTTACTAGATTTTCTCTTGCTTTCGTTATTTTATCAATAACCTCATTTTCATGGCTTATATATCCTTTTACTGTATTTACTAAATTTGGTATTAAATCTGACCTTCTTTGTAACATTACATCTAAATTTGATAGTGAACTTTCTATTTTTTCTTCTTTTGTAACCATACTGTTATAACTTCCAATACATGTTATACCTATAATTACTATTAATGCTATTATAACTATTAAAACTATACTTGTCTTTTTCATATATATTCTCCTCACCTTTATTTTAATTTTTTATATATTTAATTTAACTTTATCGTATGGTAAGACTCTAAACTTTAAATATCTCTTTTAGTTAGAGAATTTTTTTTGTTTGATAATGCAAAAAGTATAATCTCAATAATTATAGCACTTGATATTAATAACAAATAAAAAATACTATTATCTCCTGTTTTTGGATTATTTTCTGCATTTTCTATATTTGCACTTAATTTATTATTTATAATATTTATTTTTAAATTTACTTTTGTTTCATTTCCTACTAAATCATATACACTTATTTCTTCTTCTTTTGCTTCTTTATATGTCTTTGTTAGTGTCATCTTATCTTCTGATAAATTCCAACCTTCTATTTCTTTTACTTTTTCATTTGATTTTAGTATTATTTCTATACTACCATCTTCGTTTTTTCTTGTGCTATAATCTATTATAGGTGGATCTTTATCTATATTATCAACTATTACTTTTATACTTTGTTTATTACCATGTTTATCTGTTACTACAACTTCTTCTTGAGTATTTTTATCATATTCTTTTGTAAGGACCGTTTCATCTTTTGATAGACTCCAACCTTCTAAATTTTCTAACATATTATTTGCACTTATTGTTACTTTTACATTACCATTTGTCATTTCTTCTGGTGTCTTACTTAAAGTAGTTTCTAAAGTTGCATTCCCACTTATTTTTATATTTAATGTTGTTCCAGCAGTTCTTCTTATATTAGTCTTATTACCATTTATTTTTATACTAGCAGTATCACTATTATTATCTACTATAACACTAGTACCATCATCACTAAATTTACAATTTTCTAATTCATATTCATAATCTGCAGAATATAAACTACTCTTTGGATCTTTTGATTGCAAAAATATATTTGGTAATTTTACTTTTTGATTATTAGTTTGTATATTAAGTTCTTGATTATTTATATGTACCCAATTACAATTTTTTAATTCATTGTCTAATATACTAGTATCACTTATTTGATTATAGCCTAAATCCAAATTTGTTAGATTTGTAAGTTTACTTAATGCACTTATGTCACTTATTTGATTATCGTATAAATACAAGTCACGTAGGCTTGTAAGTTCACTTAATGCTCTTATGTCACTTATTTTATTATAATCTAACCACAAAGTTTCTAGATTTGTAAGTTCACTTAATGCACTTATGTTACTTATTTGATTATCGCTTAAATACAAAGAGGTTAGATTTGTAAGGCCACTTAATGTTCTTATGTCACTTATTTGGTTATCAGATAAATTCAAATATTCTAGATTTATAAGACTACTTAATACACTTATATCACTTATTTGATTATCGTATAAATCCAAATTTGTTAGATTTGTAAGCTCACTTAACACACTTATGTCACTTATGTCACTTATTTGAATTTTTCCTAAACTCAACCTTGTTAGATTTGTAAGCTCACTTAATACACTTATATCACTTATTTGATTATAGCCTAAATCCAAATTTGTTAGATTTGTAAGACTACTTAATACACTTATATTACTTATTTGATTATCGTATAAATACAAATCTGTTAGATTTGTAAGTTCACTTAATGCACTTATGTTACTTATTTGATTATCGCTTAAATACAAAAAGTTTAGATTTGTAAGTTTACTTAATGCACTTATGTCACTTATTTGATTATCGTATAAATACAAACCTGTTAGATTTGTAAGTTTACTTAATGCACTTATGTCACTTATTTGATTATCGTATAAATACAAATATGTTAGATTTATAAGTCCACTTAATGCACTTATGTTATTTATTTGATTATTATCTAAATGCAAAATTCGTAGATTTGTAAGACTACTTAATGCATTTATGTCACTTATTTGATTATATTCTAAATACAATTTTTCTAGATTTGTAAGACTACTTAATACATTTATATCACTTATTTTGTTATTACTTAAACGCAAATCATGTAGATTTGTAAAATTCTCTATTCCACTTATATCTACAATTTTATTATCTTCAGTTAAATCAAGGCCAGTAATACTATCAATATTACCTTTTGTCATTGTTATTTCTTTTTTAGTATCATCGTATGATACTATTTTTCCTTCCACTTTTTGTTTAATAGCATTATACATATTTTCATCTTTAAATGTTATTTGTTTTTGTTCTTCCTGTGCATATACTTCACTAGTACCAATTATTGTTGTAAATAAAGCAAACATAAACAAACACATTAATGGTATTATTACTTTCTTTTTCATATATTTTCCTCCTTAATACTTTTTATAAAAACTTATATTACTTTTGTATTTTCTATTTTCTTTTGTATATAACTTACTTCATTATTCATACTCATCATGATGTAATTATTATATATATGGTAAATTTTTATTAAATATTATTTAATGCAATATTAGCTAAAGTAATCGTAATTGTAGCAATTATTATTGACACAATTGATAACACAATAGTTGCTATTGCTTTTCCTCTTTTTTTAGTTTTTAAGCCACCTATAGCAAAAGAAAAATCTAAAACATAGATTATTATGCCATATGCAATTCCAAAAAATGAAAGTATACATCCAACTAGTGATAACCAAAAGCCAACTTCACACAAAGTCTCAGATCTTTTTGTTAAATTTGTCATAGTCTGTTGATTTATGGATTGAGATTGATATGTTTGTCCATATCCTCCTGTTGTATTTGTATTTTGTTGATTTACCTGTTGATTTATTTGTTGATTTGTAGGTTGAGGTTGATATGTTTGTCCATATCCACCCACCGTATTTGTATTTTGTTGATTTACCTGTTGATTTGTTTGTTGATTTGTAGGTTGAGGTTGATATGCTTGTCCATATCCTCCCACTGTATTTGTATTTTGTTGATTTACCTGTTGATTTGTTTGTTGATTTGTAGGTTGAGGTTGATATGCTTGTCCATACCCACTTGCTGTATTTGTATTTTGATCAAAATTTCTATTAGACACATTATCATTATTGTCATTCACATTTATTACCTCCTTTATATTTTGATATTTATAAAACTATGTTAAATTTCTATTCATTTATTATTTTCACCTTCCTTTTTTATTCTTTATTTACATATTTATAAATTAAAATTTACTTTTGTCCCTTATAGCATACACTAAAAAAAAAAAAACGCAAGTTTTCATAACAAATTTATTGTTTTTTTTTTTTGTTACAATTTGATATCATTTTTATTACTATAATTTGTATAATATATTTTTATACTAAAACCGAGTAGAGGACAACACAATATTTAACTCTGCAAAAAGTTAATAATATTAATTTTTTTCTAGTAATAAAAAAACACACACGGCAAAAATAACAATTCCAATAGCTATTTTACCTAAAGTAAGTAATTTTATAAAAAAAAGGGAATTAAAACATTTTTATCTTTATTTTAATTCCTTTTTCCAATTTATTATCTTTCTTTTTCCATAGATGGTGGTGATGGTAATTCTTTTACCTTCTTTCTAAAGAAAAATTTACCAAATTTGCTTTCTCTTACATAATCGCAAAACTCTAAAGTTTTAGCCAACATACTTTGTAATTTACTATTTTTTTGTTTTAGTTCTTCATTGTCATTCTTTAATTTATCATTATCGCTTTTTAATTGTGTATTTTCTTCATTTGCTTTTTCTACTTGCTCTGATAATGTTGAATTCTTCTCAGATAAATCTTCATTTTCTTTTTCTTTATCTCTTCTTGCTTTATAAGATTTATAATAATTTTTTAAAATGGAATTTTGTGGTCTTAAGCTAAATCCTTGCTCATATATTGTATTAAAAATTTCTCCTTCAAAATCATATTCTGGATTATTCAATATTTCTGGATTGCTTAATTTTTCGCATACATCGAAAAATCCTGTGTATGCCTCTGTATACTCTTCTTCCAATTTAGGTTGTTTTTCTTTTGCCTCATGCATACTGTCTCTTTCTTCTTCTGATACAGTACGTCCACCGTACATTTCTTGCGATCTTATATTCATTTCTGTACTATTAATTAATTTTTGATTAGCTTCTTTTCTACTATAATAACCACTTAACAAATCTATATCATTTTTTGAAAATTCTATATTAGGAAACGTGCTTCTTAACGCAGATAATCGTGAATTAATTGCCATATCTTCTTCTCGATTTGATTCATTACTAATTTTTAAAAAATCGGCAGGATTCCTATCTAATTCTTGACGATAACTTGTTTCATTTGAATCTATAACCTCATTATAAGATTCTATATCACTTATTATATCTTTATATTTATTAATATCTATCATATATATACCTCCATATTTTAATAACAATCAAAATTCAATAATACCTATTAAAACCCCAGTTTTTTTTAATTCATTGAATAAATGAATAATTTTTTGTTTTTCTTACAATATTGTCTTAATTGTCCACCTTGTATAAAATTAATATAATCTTCTATTTTATTTTATTTTTTAGTAATACCGAGTGCTATTTACGGAATACACAATTTCATTGTAAATGGTTACTTATTGTAGATATAATACTGTTTTCCTCCACCATAATATTTATACTATAACCTTTCTATTCAATACAGTTAACATACCTTCTCCTTTCTATAAACTTATTAATTATTTTGACCTAATATTTATTCTATACATCTTTACTGTTTTTTAAATCATATATTCTTTAATTTATTAAAGAAACAAATGAAATAAAAACTTTAAAATCTATTTTTGTTCAATGTGCAAAATCAACTATAAAAAACATATTACTAATGTAATTATACCATTTCCCAAAAATTTGTCAATATACATTTTTCATATGACTTCCTCCATTTTTTATATAAATCATATTATATATTTTTTGTTTTTAATAAAATTTACTTTTATCTCTTATATCATACACTTAAAAAAAGCAAGTTTTCATAACAATTTTTTTATATTTTTTTATTTTTTATAAATTAAATATAACATTAAACATTATAAAAGCATACTATATTATATATTTATAATGGAGGTTCATATGAATAATTTTTGCTATACACTTGCAGTACGTCAAAGAAAATGTCAAAATGGTATATCAAATGTAACGGACAATGTATATACCAATATAACTACAAATAGTGTCGTGCCTTTAGGATTTGGATATAATTTAATATTTATTTCTAGTAACTCTAGTACTGCCACAATACAACTTACAAACAGTGCATTTATTCCTAATATTTTGTTTAATATTCCAAGTGGTAGTTACAAAATATTTGATCTTCCTGTAGATTCTGGTACTATAAGAGTGTATGTAGGAGTTACAGCAATAGACTGTAGTGACACAGTAGCATGTTGTAATATTGTATAAATGGAGGGAAAATTATGAATACTTTTAATATTGATTTAAATATAGAAGATTGTACATATTCTTGTAATTGTAAAAATTGCAATTCATGCAAAACTACGTTTACTAACAGTTCACAGACAATAACTTTACAAAACGGATACATATTAAATGTTATATCAGTTAATGAAAACTATGTAACTGTACTTATACAAAACGGATTTCAAGTAATTATACGAAATGTACGTAACTTTCCTATGCAAATTTGTATTCCAACTAAAAACTGCACACATATAGTAACACTATGCGCAACAATAAATCAGGTATCTTAATATGCAAGTTAATAATGATAATAATTTATGTTGCAAAGATATTGGATATGACTTAGTACTTTTCTCATCCCTACTTGCTATATTACTTGCAAAAGAACTTTCAGTTGATGATCAAAATTTACTATCAACATTGCTACAAAGTATAGGTGAAAATTTAGCTATAATAGCAACTGTACAGGGAAATTGCACTCAAAAAAATTCAGGATAACTCCTGAATTAATTTCTTTTAAATAAATTAGTCTGCCTTTGTGCCTCTTTTTCCTTAATAGAATTCCTTTTATCATACAATTTCTTACCTTTACATATTGCAAGCTCTACCTTTACATATCTTCCTTTTAGATACATCTTTGAAGGAACGAGTGCATATCCTCCTTGTTTTATATAATTTGTAAGTTTCAATATCTCAAGTTTGTTAAGTAAAAGTTTTCTATCACGTGTTGGATTTACATTATTTATATTTCCCTTGTCGTAAGGGCTAATATGAACACTTTTTAATATAACCTCAGCATTTCTAATAATGGCAAAACTATCTTTTAAATTACATTTTCCTTCACGAATGGATTTTACTTCTGTCCCTTTAAGTTGTATGCCACATTCTATTTTATCAATAATTTCATATTTAAAATTAATTTGTCTATTAACAATATTTAATTTATTTTCTTTATTCACATTATCACATCCACTAATATTTTGTTAAATACTACACTAACTTAAATTAATTCTATTATATTCAATAGTTACTTTAATATTTGAACTTAATAGCTTTAAAAGCCTTTGATATAATTCCGATGTTAATCTTTGAGTCTGAAATGTAGACTTAGTACTATACTTATCAAGCAAAACATCTACATCATCTGGAAGACTAAGATATATATACTCTATATCTTTAACTGTATTAGCATCTGTATAATCTGGAATCTTAGAAAGCTTGTACGTAGTATCTTTTAATATGTAATTTAAATTATCAAGATAAAACTTGCTTTCTTTTAATACAAAATCATTATACAATTTTATTACACTCTTAAGTATTTCTTGTTTTTCTTCTAATGATATATCCTTATTTTCATCACCTGAAGTATAATACTGTATTTTGTCATTTAGATTATTTAATAAATTTTGAACATAATCTATAATATATTTAGAAGTAATATCATATTGATTTATAGTTACTAAATTATTATCATCTAAATTTCCCTCTGAAGATTTTGCCAAACTTACTACAGCACTAATACTACTTTTATTTACATACTGATCTAGTACTTCTTTTTTATTATCAAGCAATTTTTTAGTATTACTAAACAATAACTCAATGTCTAAATTATCAACTATTTTTCCCTTTTCATCACTTATCTTCTTAATATAATTTAAGCTTTCAACTTCAACATCTAAAAGATCCTTTTCAATTTTATCTAATTCAGTTTTATTTAACAAAACATTTTCTAATACATTACTTAAATCATATAACTTTTTATTTAAATTATAATATTCATCTTGTAAAGACTTAGAAATTTCATCATTACTCATTATCATAATTAGATTTATATCATCATCAATTAATATAATATTATTTGAAATCTCTTCAATCTTTTTATTCAAATTAAGTATTTTCTCTGACTTTTCTTTTGGAATATATCCCTCGAAAATGTTATTTATTCTATTATTTAAAACTTGTTTTGTATTTTTTACTTGACTTATATATTGAACTAAATTTAATATAGAAGTTTTTGCATCATCAACAGAAATATTTTCATCAAACTTCACATCTTTTGTTGTAACAACAATATTTCCAACTTTAAAATCAGGAAACTTCATGCTGTTATTATTTACAATATCTTTTATTGAATATCCCTTTGCAACATCTACTGTAGAAACATTATTTTTTATCTTTAATTTATTATTTATCATAGAATCAAGACCAAAAAATGGCGTATCTATATTAAGTCTAATAGCGGGATATTTTTCATATTCCTCTGTTTTATCTAAGCTTTGTAATGTAGTATTTATTTGTTTTAGTCCTTCTTTTATCTGATTTATACAATTATCTATTACTAAAAGTAATTCTTTTTTATCTTCTTCAACTTTTACTTCTTTTTCTGTATTAACATCATCAGCAAAACATAAATTAAAAGAAAATATATAAAAAGCTAAGAAAATAATAATCACTTTTAAAATACTTCTTTTTTGCATTTTTTCACCTTCAATATTATTTCTTTAGACATTATATCATTTCTTTTTTTTAGTGTAAATAGAAATACACTTTTTTTCACAAAACTTACATTTATATAAAAAATACATATACGCTAATATAGATTAGTATACATGTATTTAATTTAAAATTACTTATTTTACAAATTTATTACAGTAAAGATTTCCCACATCAAAATACTCATTCATAGTAGTTAAAATATTATCAACCTTTTTTCGTATATTACTTTGTTTATTCAAATAATCAGGAGTATTAGCAAGAATCATTATTTCAGCAAAAGTTTCAGCTCTATCTTCTTTGTCACTATACTTTGCATATTTTGTTACAAAATAACTTTCGTCTTTATTAACTATTTTTTGATTATCTTCTTTTAAATACACAAAATCATTATTAAGACTTGCAACATCCAATTTATATGCAAAGTTTTTAGGATTAAAATCCATCCAGTTTTTAAATATACTTGGATTTCTATCTTCCATATAATATTCAAATATATGAAACAATTCATGATGTACTGCTCTTTCAAAATTATCAGCATTACTTACATATAACTTAATTTCATTCAAACTATTTTTAGAAGCAAGAGCAATATTAGAATTAGTAAATTTATCTAAAAGTATAACATCAAGTTTATAATTATCATTTTTAAAATTATTAAACATACTTTTAGGATACTTTTCTAACGTATGATACAAAATTTGTAAATTATTATTAACTGTATTAATATCTGTTAAAATTGTAGCTTCCACTTTATTTGCATAATTTATTGTATCTTGACCATACATCACATTTATTCCATATAATTTATTTAAAGACTTAATACAAAGATCAATATCAACCTTTTGACTTGCAATATATTCTTTACTATCTGTATTAACTAAGCTAAAACTTTTTGTATCTACATCTTCAGTATTAAGTGTTTTAATTACAAAAATACTTATAAGTATTAACACTAAAAATAAAATTATAATACTAATTAATGATGCTTTACTATTTGAGTTTTCTTCACCCATTTTATCCTCCGATTATTATTAATTTATAAATTCAGTATCAAAAGAATCTAAAATATAATTGTACAAATTATCAACTCCTTGTACATCTTTTATAGAAAAGCTTGATACTAAACTATTTTTTTTATTTCCATTATCAACAAGAGAAATCTCTATATTATTTATCTTATTATAATACTTAAATTCCTTTAACCTATTAATAAATTCATTAATAACATTTGCAAAACTTTTAGCTTGCAAACTATCCACACTTTCAACATTTTTAGAAATAATAAGCTTAACATCTCCAGAATTTAAATATCCGATTTTAAAATCAATATCTTTATCTATATTTATTTGTTTTATAAACTCATCAAACTCATTATTAAGTTTAGTATTATTTTGGCTTTGAATATTAAAAATATACTCATCATATACTGCATAATCATTTGTTACCAAAACAATAAAATTAGAATTAAACTCCTTTGTCTTATTTCTTACTTCAAAAGTATAACTTTTCGTTTTATAAAAAGTATATTTAGCATCAATTATACTAAACTCTTGATTTTCATAAACTTCCTTTAAATATTTATTCAAATTAGCTCTTGCTTTATAATATGAAATATAATTACCACTAGTATATAAATGAACAGCAATTGAAACAATTAAAATTACACCCGTAATAATATAATTTAATATAGCACCTTTTTTCTTTGATAACTTTTTCTTAAAAAACTTAAGAGATTTCAAATAATATTCACCAAAAAGCTCACCAAGAGCAATATTAAGTGAGTTAAATAAACTTATAAACAAATTATCATACAAACTTAAATTTCCTGTAATACGTATTATACATGTAGCAGTAATAAATCCAAAAATAGTAGTAACAATTGGCCTATCAAAAATAATTCTACCCACAACTCCAAGTATAAATAAAATTGGTAACATTTTTATAAAAATAGGGCCACAATTACAAGCAAAAATACCAACTATAATTGCAAGAATATACACAACAGCTTCAATATACTTAATATACTCCCTCTTAAAAACTCCCTTTTCCTTTTCCTTTTTCTTTTTCCTTACCATACTTCTCTCACCCAATCCAACTCACGCATCTTAACACATAACACACATTTCATGTATACATACACACACATATATACGTACATAAATAAATTATATACTATACATTCAAATAATTCAACTTTTGGGCTAACTTTGTAAAAAATGGTATTAAAAAAATAAAAATGAAAATGAGTATGAAATACCAACCTCTTTAAAATCTGCTTTTAAAGAAGAAAAAAATATAACAATGTAGTTTTTTTATAATTACCTATGGGCTAACTTTGTAGAATACCAGAGAATCTGGCTATCTTTAGAATAAAATTCACAAGATTTAAAACGTGTTCTCCACGTATAATTATTATATAGAGATTAGAGCGTAATGTCAAGAAAAAAAGATCGCAAAATTCGACTAAAAAATTATACATTATTTTTAGAATCAACCAAATGTGTTTGTAAAACACAATATCAGCATATAATTTTATGTATTATATGCTGATATTTAAAATTTTACAAAGTTAGCCCTATGGGTCTAAACATATTTTTTATTGCTTGAATGAAATAATCTATTACTTTCTTTTTGGTTATATCTTCTTCTAAATATATTTCTTTTTCATATATTTTCTCATCACCTATATATGCATATATATTTCCAAGCTTTGTGCCTTTATTCATTGGTGGAGATATATTAGTTACTAATTCTTGTTTTATATATATTTTTTCATATTCTTCATCTGTTAATGGAATTGACTTATTATCTTGTATTTTTCTTTCATAAGATACTATGTTTCCTTTTTCTACTGGAATATTTATATAAAAATTAAGTAGAGTTGATATGTCTCTTACTTTATATCTATTAAAACTTTCTTCAAGTATTGTTTTAGCGTCAGCAAATCTAATTTTAGTTGTTTCTGCTCCAAGTATTACCGCAATATATCTAGCATTATCTTTTGTAGCAGAAGCTATTAAACATCTATTAGCACCATTGGTAAAACCTGTCTTTACACCATCAGCATATTCATATGTTCTGAGTAAAGCATTTGTATTATTTAATGTTTTTGTAAAAGATCCAAAGTTTACGGTTTTACTTTTGGTAGCAACAGCTTCATTTATATATTTATTATTAAGTGCATATTTAGTTATAAGTGCCATATCGTATGCTGTTGAATAATGATTGGGATCATCAAGTCCGATGTGGATTTGCAAAGTTTGTATTTAATGCACCTATTTCATGAGCTTTTTGTGTTGCCATTACTCCATAATTTTCTATACTTCCGCCTACATGTTCACCTGCTGTATATGCACAATCATTGCCGTGATGGAAGTAACATACCGTAAAGCAAACTTTCAGCACTTACCATATCTCCCTTTTTTAACCCCACAGTAGATCCACCTAACCATACCGCCCCTTTTGGTACTTCTATCATTTCATCCATTTTACAATTTTCTACAAGCATAATAGACGTCATTATTTTTGTAAGAGAAGCCATAGGTCTTTGTTCTTGTGCATTTTTATCATATAAAATTCTACCTGTATTACTATCCATAACTACTGCTGATGGACTATTTATATTAACAAACAATTTAGTTTTACTATCTGCTAATATTTTTCCTTTACACAAAAATATAATTAACAATAATATTAATAGTTTTTTCATTTTTGACATTATTTACACCTCATAACATTCTATGTTTTTTATTTTAATATATACTTTTAGTAACAAACACTATTTAAATTTATATTTTATATTTTCCAAAACGTATTTAATTTAAAATACAATATTTAAAAAGCAATATTTTTTCTTAAAAGAAAAACTAAAAATGAAATATGAATTAACATTTTCATTTTTAGTTTTTATAATAATTATTCCAAATTACACATATCATCTATCATATTTTCTATAAACACACCGTAGCCTTTTGTTGGATCATTTAAAAATACGTGTGTTACTGCTCCTACAAGTTTACCATCTTGAACTATCGGAGAGCCACTCATTCCTTGTATTATACCACCTGTTTTTTCAAGTAAATTTTTATCTGTAATTTTTATAATCATATTCTTATTACCACTAGATGTAAGTAAAACTTTCTCAATTTCTATACTATATTCTTTTATTTCATTATCATCTAAAGTACAGAAAATACTTGCTTTTCCTTCTTTAATTTTTGATTTTGGCAATATTTTAATACTATTTGAATTTATATTATCTAAATCATATACTTTACCATATACCCCTTTATCAGTATTTCCTGCAATATCTCCTATCGTATCATTTGTAAGCGTACCTTTTAATTCACCTGGTGATTTTGGCTCACCTTTTTTTACAGAATAAATTTCAGTTTTTGTTATACCACCAGATGTAATTGGTAAAATATAGTTTTCTTTAGTCTCAGTTACAGCATGGCCTAAAGCACCAAAACTTCCAGTTTTTTTATCATAAAAAGTTATAGTACCAACTCCTGCACTACTATCTTTTACCCACATTTCAAGTTTATATGAATTTGTAAGTTCATCTTTTTTTGGAGTTACAGATACATTAAATTCTTTTCCTTGTCTATTAATTTTTAAATCAAGACTATTTCCATTGCTTTCATTTACAAACTTAATTAATTCATCATTTGATTCTATTTTAGTTTTATTTACTTCTAATATTATATCTCCAATCTTAATTAAATCATCATCTCTATCTACTCCAACAACTAATACTCCAGTTGCAAGGAGCTTTATTCCTACTGTATTACCACCTAATACTATATCCATACTTTCTACTTTTTTTTCTATATCTTTTTGTAAATTATATACTGCAACTAACTTATTATAATTTAAAATACAATATGCAAATACTAGTACTGAAACTATAAAAGCAGTAACTATTAATTTTCTTTTATTTATGTTATTTTTAATATTTATAAAAATTTTACTTAGTTTATTCAAAACTTTCTCCTTTAAATATTAACACCTATTATTCCACCAACTATACCTGAAAGTATGCAAATTCCAAAATATATTCCTAATGTATTAGATATAAAAAAGCCTGAAAATGCAAGAACGTTTATGATATATATAATAAAAAAATAAATTAATCCAAATATTGCTCCATATAACAATCCTTTTTCTTTAATTTTCCTTAAAAGTAACATTGATCCAATTAATACTGATATCATAACACTTCCAAGTACAAAAGAATCTAAATGTCTATCATTAATACTAGTATATGTAAATATGGCAGATGAAATAAGTAAAAAAATTACAGCTATTATGAATGATATTACAAGACTTATACTATATCTTTTTAATTTTTCCATTTTATTACCCCTTTTCTTCATTTATTACATATATATTTTATTTATTTTTTTTTATGAATTTATAAAAATTATATTTAATATAAACACTCTGATATTGTATATTTTACATTTTTTAGCAAAAAATAATACAAATATATTTATTTTATATTAAAAAGGAGTAAAAATGAGTAGCAAAAATAATCAATTAGTTCACAAAAATATAGATGATAATTTAAATGCAATAAATATTAGACTTTTTAGCGATTTATCCTATGATGTTATAATACGTGAATTTAAATTTAGATACAACAAAAAAGATGTGAAAGCTTTTCTTGTTTTTTTTGAAGGTATGATAAATAAAGACTTCGTAAATCAGAACATACTATTTAGAGCAAATTCTACTTTTCAAAGTAATGATAATATAAAATACGAAAGTGTAGCTGATTTTTTTGAAAATTTTGTTATATCAAACTATTCATTAGAAAAATCACAGAATTTTAAAAAAATAATAGATAAAATATGTTCAAATAATTGTGCAATTTTTATAGATGGATACGATCAGTGCTTTTTATGTGATATGGCACAACATGAACATAGAGCGGTGGGTACACCAACTTTTGAAAGTAGTGTTAAGGGTACGCAAGAGGCATTTAATGAAGTTTTAAACACAAATACAGCTTTAATAAGAAAATACGTAAAAGATTCTAATCTTATAATAGAACAAATAAATATTGGTAAAAGAGCAAGTAATACTTGTACTGTAATGTATATAAAAGGATTAACTAATCCTAAAATAGTAAAAAAAATAAAAAATAGAATCTCTAATATAGATACTGATATAATTATAACAACTGACAATTTATCACAATTTATAGAAACAAATACTTTTAGTATTATACCTCAAATCATGCCTACCGAAAAACCAGATAGAGTTGCTAGTTTTTTAATGCAAGGAAGATGTGTTATTCTTACAAACAACTCTCCTATTGCAGGCGTAATTCCAAGTACTGTTGTAGATTGGTTTCATTCTGGAGAGGATGGATATTTACGTGCACCTTTTAACTTCATATTAAAATTAATTAGAATAGCTGCAATATTAACTGCATTATTTCTTCCTGCATTATATATTGCAACAGTAACTTATCATATAGATATATTACCTACTAATATTGCAATGATGCTTGCAGCATCAAGAGAGGCTGTTCCTATTCCCTTTGTAATTGAGGTAATAATTATGGAAATTGCTTTTGAGCTTTTAAGAGAAGCTGAAGTAAGAGTTCCAACAAAAGTAGGTCCAATAGTAAGTATAGTAGGTGGATTAATACTTGGGCAACTTGCAGTTGAGGCAAATATTATATGCTCATTTACTATGATTATCGTTGGATTTACAGGTATATGTATGTATGCTCTTCCTAACTATTATAGTTCATATGGCCTTAGAAGTATAAGATATATATTAATTATTTTATCGTTTATAAATGGTTATTTGGCACTTAGCTTTGGGGTTTTATTATTTATGGTAATTTTATCAGATACATTTTCTATTGGAACAAGACTCCTTCCAAATTTCTATATAGATAAAGATAGAAATATTATTCAACAAATATTTACAGAGCCTGTATGGTCAAGGGAAAAAAGACCATATTATACTAAAGCATCTGATAAAACTTCACAACCTAACATATCAAGAAGGTGGTTATTTAATGAGAAAAAATAGTGATTATAAAAATATAAGTTACGTAAATTACGAAATAATATCAATGTTTTTTACGTTACTGGCGTGTGTATTTATTAGTTATTCTCCTATACGTATAATAGAAAGATGTGGGAGTGCGTCAATAATTGGAATACTTTTTATATCCTTAGTAACGTATATTATATATTATATTATAATTAAATGTATATTTAAAAATGAATACGATATGTTTTCTGTTATAAAAAAAACATATCCACCAATAATACAAAAAATTATAAGTGTATGTATATACTTATTTTTACTATTATACTCCTACTTACTAATATCAAACCTTTTATACAATCTTAGAGCTTCAATATATAGTAAATCGACTCTATTTTCTATATCAATCTTTTTTTTAGTAGCATTATATCTATTAAATAAAAAAGGATTTAATGTTATATTTAGAATTGTAGGGTATGTATCAATTATCATAGTAATATATATAGTTTTTTTATTTATAATGTCTGTTACTAAAATAGATTTAAATAATTTTTTCCCTATACTTGGAAATGGCCCTAAAGATGTGTTTTTAAATAATTTATCTAACTCTGCTCTTTTTGTACCATTATTTTTATTTACATTTTTTGGTGGCAAAGTAGCTAAAGGGAAAAAAAGAGCAAATTACAAAAACTTTAATTTAATAATGTTAATATTTACTATACTATATACTTTACTTATATTTACTTTTATAGCCACTGTACCAATTGAAATTATATCATCAAGATATACACTTCTTTTAGACTTATCTTCATTAATATCATTAAACCCTCAATCATTTAAATTGGTACCTATAATGATATACGTATTTTCACTTATAATATTTATATCATCATCATTTTGCATACTTTGTGGACTATATAACATACAAAGATTAAATGTTGTAAAAGACTATTCAAAATATGTTCTTCCAAGTGTTATAATTATGACAATTTTATTTTTAATACCTATTCCTTTATCAATATATAACATTATACTAGATGTTTTTTATATTTTATCAATTGGTTTTACATTTGGATTTCCAATACTGACACTAATAATATATTTTATAAAAAACAAAGGAAGATCGAAAAAATTTATGCAAGATAAAAATACACCTAAATTTATAGAAGAGGTGGACTAATATGAGTAAAAATAATTATGTTTTAGAAAATAAAAAAAATCCATTTTTTACAATATTAAAAATAATAGTTGTAATAATTGTATTTATAATCATGATAGGACTAGAAAACTCAGTCAATGTTAATAACTTATGCTTTGCAAATATAATAGGTCTTGATAAATCTGAAAATATTCCTAGTAATTTACTTGTTACTTTCCAATTTATAACGCCAAAATTGGAATCTAGCAATTCAGTTTCAACTGATGAAACTTTAATAACTTCCATAGATGCCAACTCTTTAGATATGGCTGCTCATACTACACAAGATTATATAAGTTCTAATATTGATTTTTCAAATGCAGACGCACTTATTATATCTGAAGATTTAGCTAAAGATGGTGTGCAAAGATATATATCTAATATATCAAGTAATTTAAGGTATAATACAAATATGTATATAATAATTTGCGAAGGAAAAGCTCAAGATTTTATTGAAACCTTAGATAAAAATAAAGATATAAGTCCACTAACATATTTTAATATATTAGAAAATTCTGAGGAATATACAGGATCAACAAAAGTTGTAAATATTACAGAATTTTCAGATTTGCTATTTACAACTTATGCTTATGCCTCTACTCCAATATGTAAAATTAATACTAATGAAGATTCTAAAAAAGAAGATAAAGAAGACAAAAAAGAAAGTTCAAGTCAAAGTTCTAATAAAAGTAATTCTGAAAGTTCTTCTAATAATTCATCAGACTCATCTACCTCATCAGAAAAGTCAGAAACTATTGATAACACAAATTCTAAAAATACAAATACCATAAATCAAAAATCAAATATTAATATTGAAGTAGGCGGAACTGCTTTATTTAAAGATGAAAAATTAATTGGTAGTTTAACTTCAGATGAAACTGCATTCCATATCATGTTAACTTCTAGACTAAAGTCTTATACTACAACACTTGATTTTGAAAAAGATGATGCAAATAATAACCAAAATTCTTCTGCTAATGTAAGCATAACTCAAACCGCAAAAGCAAGTATAAAAGTTGATACAAAAGGAAGTAAACCAAGAATTGATATTAAAGTTCCTCTTAATATAATAGTTCTTGATACTCCTGCAGGAGAGTATGATTATTTAGATAGTAATTATATTAATAATGTAAAAAATAATATAAAAGAAATATTAGATAAGAAGATGGAAGCTTACTTTTATAAATTGCAAAAAGAATATAACGTTGATTTAGATGAATTTTATAAATATAGTAGAAAAAACTTTTTAACTGTAAATGAATATAATGAATATAATTTTAAAGAAAAGTTTAAAGATGCAAAAATTAATGTTAAATTTGATATTAACTTTAATGACTCTGGACTTAATATAGAAAAATAAATTTAATAAAAACTCTTACAAGAAATTTTAAATGTAAGAGTTTTTATTTATCATTTTATTAGATTTTTTCTTTTTTTTATTAGTTCTAAAATTTTATAAAATAATATATATATCAAAAAACAAAAAATAACACCTGTTACTACGCCAAAACTATCAATTAAAATATCTTTTATTTGACAACTTCTTCCTGGCACAAAAAATTGATGTATTTCATCTAATATAGCATAAATTATACCCGTAAGATTTGAAATTAACTTTACAAACTTAAGTTTATTATTTAAAAGTTTGTTTATATTAAAATACATAGAATAAATTAATGCACCTAAAATAAAATATATTGCATAGTGAGTTATTTTTCTTATATATACATTATATGTTTTAACAATCTGCTGTATCTTTATATTATCAATATTTTTATTAAATATCCTAATAATATTTTCTAATGTAGATTTGCTTGTATTATCTGATTTTTTTCCATCTGCACTAGAAAAGTTATATATTAATATCATCCACAATAATACAAGTATTATACTTATAACCACAGCTATTTTTGTTTTGAAATTATTAAAATCTTTATTCATCCTATATATTACACCCTATTGTTCATGCAAAGTATATGCCATATTAGTTGCATACTGGTCAATTGTACTTGATAACGATTGATCTTCTGATTCATCTAAAACCATCCAATAAATACATGCTCCATTTTCTTTTAATTTAGTTGAATATGCAACAAAATTAATTTTTTCAGATTTACCATTAAGCATAAAAGTGTGTGTACCAGTATATTTAACCATGGCATAATCGTTAATGTTTATTTCTTGTTTATTATCAATAGAAAAATCAAAATTAGAGTAGTTCGATCTTCTATATTGATCAATTATTTTTTTAGTTTGTTCGAAATAAGCAGGCAAAATTGTTTCATTATTTATCTCTGGAGAATCATCTATTATTTGAGCATCTAATATAACTAAAGTCTTATCCTTTTGATAGGCTATCTTACCAGTTCCTAAATTTACCCCCGATAAAGTTGGAAATTTAATACGGGCTCTCACTAAGCCTTTTTCATTTTCTGCCATAATAGATTCTTGAACACCCCAATTACTTAAGTCTTTTATACTATCTTTATCTTCATTTTTACTTAATGTATTATTTTGATTTTCATTAACATTTGTATTAGAATTTAAACTATCATTGCCATTATTTCCTTTATTTTTACCAAAAACAAAATATATTACTAATGCAACTACTAATAAAATTAAAATTACAACAATAATTAATATAATTTTATTATTACTTTTTTTATCTTTTTCATTTATTCTATTCGTTGACTGATCATAATTTTGTGATGAATTAGATTGTTGAAAATTATTTTCTACATTTTGTGTTTGATAATCATTATTTATTGACTGATTATCGTATAATCCATTACTACCTTGTGTATTAAAATCATTTTGATTAAAGTTATTTGGATCTTGCTCCACTATATATCACCTCCTTTTTATTATTTATTTTATCATATTTTTAATTTTTTTAATATATCATAGTTCAATTTTATTAGAATTTGTAATAATGTGTATACAAAAGATTGACATTTTATACATTAAAACGTTGATTTTGCGAAAAGTTGTAGATTACTACGTTATTCATACTAAAAAATATCATCCACAATAATACAAGTATTATACTTATATCTTTATTTTTTTCATATTTATATGCTACTACATATTAAACAAATTGTCAAGTTGACTATATTTTACATAAATTGACTTTTTTTGCAAAATATGGTATAATATTGCATATGAGAATAATTAATGTAAATAATTGTAAAGGTGAAACTTATCTTTCAAATTACTTGTTAAAAATTTTTCCAAATATTTCAAAAGGAATTATTTTTAAAGCATTAAGAAATAAAGATATAAAATTAAATGAAAAAAGAATAAATAAAGACGTTTTAATTAACTCAAATGATAAAATACAATTATATATATCAGATAATATTTTATTTAGTCTTCCTAAAAAAATAGATTATATATACGAAGATGAAAATATTGCAATAGTATTTAAGCCACAAGGAATCTTATCAAATAATGAAGGAAAGGATATTTCTGAGCCAACATTAGATGATCTAGTAAAAAAAGAAAATCCAAGTTATATTATTTGTCATAGATTAGATAGAAATACGGCAGGTTTAATTATATTTGCTAAAAATACTAAAGCATACAATGAAATACTTTATGCTTTTAAAAATAATTATATTGAAAAAGAATACATAGCATATGTTGCTTATGCTGATTTCAAAAAAAAAGAAAATACGTTAAATCAATACATATATACTGATAAAAAAAATGGAATATCTAAAATATATAACTTAGATAATAAAATAACAAAAAGTAGTCTAAAAAAAATCACAACATCATATAAAGTTTTATATACTAATAATAAATATGATTTTGCTATACTTAAAATATTAATACATAATGGAAAAACTCATCAAATAAGAGTTGTTTTATCTAGCATTGGTCATCCAATAATTGGAGATTCTAAATATGGATTAAACCAAATAAATAAAAAATTTAATAAAAACAAACAACTTTTATTTGCAATAAAATATAAATTTAATTTTAATGAAAATTCCTATCTTAACTACTTAAATAAAATAAATGTTTTACTTGATGAAAACTATTATATAAATTATATAGGAGATATATATGAAAAAGTTAGAGAAACTTAATGTAACCTACAAAGTAGACAGACATGCTGATAGAAAAATTTCAATATTAAATATAATATATATATTCGTAATATGTGGATTTATCGGTTGGTTATTTGAAGTAATATTTTGTTACTTTAAATTTGGCTATTTTATGAATAGAGGAATGATATTTGGTCCTTTTTGCTCAATATACGGATTTGGTGGTGTAATTCTTTACCTACTTTTTTATAATGTAAAAAATGTACCAAATAATATTCCCTATACATTTATAACTTCAGCAATATTACTTGGTGCTTTTGAACTATTAAGTGGTATTATTTTAAAATATGTTTTTAATTTAGAAATGTGGAATTATGATGGAGAATTCCTAGAAATATTAAATTATACTACTGTTCCCATACTTATAGGTTGGGGAATCTTAGGTACAATATATATATATCTTATACAGCCTATCTTACTAAAAATAATTTCTTTAATACCAATTGGAATAGTTAAAAGGCTTGCAATAATAATGGTATGTATATATATAGTTGATCTTGGGATATCAACATTTCATATAAACTTAAATCCCGAAGTGTTATATAAAATGGTTAATCCAAATATTTAAAGAAGCTGTAAAAAGTCCACTAAAAATGAGTTAAGATTCTCATTTTAGTGGGACTTTTTTTATAGTCAATATTTACTAATATTTTGTATAAAACTTATAATATATCATTCTTTAATTCATACATTATATTCTTATACATTAATAATTCATTTTCACCTCTTGGTACGTCTTCTACATTTGCTAATGTAGCATTTACAAACACATTCTTGCTTTTTACTAGATTTATAAATTTATATCCTTTCTTTGGATCTTTTGTATATATTACTACTGCATAACTTAATTTCTTGTTTAATCTATCTATTACTTCATTTATGTTCCCATTTACAAATTCTACTTCTTTTTCTTCTAATTTTAACTCCTCACACTCTTTCATTGCTTCTTTTCTTAAATCAATATCTTCTATATATACATACTTTTTGTTATCTTCTTCTTTTGTTCTTTCATTTTTCAACCTCTTAATTACTAAAAAATAACTATACTTTTATTATATTATTACTTCTCCTATTTGTCAACCACTCTGCACTAAAAGTACAGAGCTTTTCTGCGGACTGAAAGTCCTGTCTAGCTAAAGCTGTCTGC
>CANRGL010000016.1 GCA_947630145.1 uncultured Clostridia bacterium
AAGTATTAAATGATAAATTTCGTGGTATGCGTATTCCTGATGCAGCTGACTTAAACGAATATAATGGATTAGATAAAATAGGAAGCCATTATGCATTTGGTGGAAACGATGTTAAAAATAAGCCTGCAGGAACAAATTCTTTTGGTTTAATAGTTGTACGTGTAGCAAGTGGTTATTATAAACAATTATTATTTTCTAACACACGTAAAGTTGAAGAGAAAGTTTATGTTCGAGTATGGAATGCCTCTTGGTGGTCTGAATGGCAAGAAATAGCAAATTCAAGACAAGGTATTAATTTACAGCTAGGCACATTAGATTGGTCAGCTAAAGCATTTAGTGTTGCTACTGAGAGAAACAATTTTGAAATTACAGGAGATGAATGTAAAGCAGTATATGGTAAATCAGCATATGGAGGAACACATTATTTAGATGTCATTCCTGGAGAAGAATATACTGTAAGCTTCGAAGCAAAAGCTGATGTTGCATATGCTAATGATGACAATACTGTAATAATGCAATATTTTTCTGAAAATAGAAGTGAACGTGTAGTATTTAAATGGTTAACAGCTACTTTAACTACTGAATTTCAAAAATTAGCTTTTCAAATTACAGTACCAAATAATAGTAAAATAAAATATATGAATGTAGGTCTTAGAGCTACTAACGATGTTAATACTAGTGTTACATATAAACATTTAAAAGTAGAAAGAGGATATGTTGAAAATCCAGTTTATTCTCAAGCACCTCAAGATATTATAGATAAAAATATTGAATTAGAGAATAAAATCACAACGTTAGAAGAAAGAATTGCTCAATTAGAAAGTAAAATGGAGGTATAAAAGTGGATACTAATGAAAGATTAATAAGAACTGAAGAAAGCACAAAGCAGGCACATAAAAGAATTGATACTTTAGAACATAAAATTGAAAACATATATGAACTTACAACATTAGTAAAAGAAATAGCAACTGAAATGAAAGCAATGCGTGAAGATGTAAACAAAATAGATAATAGAGTAAATGCAATAGAAGAAAAGCCTCAAAAACGATATGAGAGTATAATAGCTACAATAATAAGTTGTATAGTGACTGCAATAGTCACTTATTTTTTAGTGAAGTTGGGGGTGAAGTAGTATGAAAAATTGGTTTAAATGTGCAGGTATAAGAGCAATAAAAACAATAGCTCAAACTGCAATAGCAACAATAGGAACATCAGCAGTTATGGGCGATGTAAATTGGATCATAGTAGGAAGTGCTTCTTTATTAGCAGGAATATTGTCATTATTAACAAGTATAGCAGGATTACCAGAATTAGAGCAAAAATAGCAAGGTGTAATTACTATCCCTTGCTTTTAAAAATGCCTTAAAATGGCATATAGGAGGCTGATTATGTTAATTAAAAAGGAGGAATTTTAAATGGAAGAAGAAATCATATTAACAAAAGAACAAGAAAAAGAATTTTCAAATGGAAGGGGAGATATTAATGAGTAATTCAAGTTTAGTAAATATTAAAGTACCCGCTAGCACAAGCAATTACACAGTAGGTAGAAGTGGTAGAAAAATCGAAATGATAACAATACATCACATGGCTGGAATATTAACTGCTGAACAATGCGGTAATATATTTCAAAGAGATGGCAGATGTGCTTCAGCACATTACGGGGTAGGAAATGATGGAGGAATAGGACAATATGTAGATGAAGCAAATACAGCTTGGGCTAATGCAAATTGGGATTCAAATTGTAGAGCTGTAACTATAGAAACATCAAATTGTGTTAACGGTGGAAATTGGGATGTTTCTGATATAGTTCTGAATAAACTAATACAATTAGTTGCTGATGTAGCTAAAAGAAATGGATTAGGCACGCTTGTTAAAGGTCAAAATTTAACATGGCATAGTATGTATTCAAACACTAATTGTCCAGGTCCTTATTTATTATCAAAAATGGATTATATAGTAGCAGAAGCTAATAAAATCAATAGTCAAGGTGGAAATACTAATACAAACAATAACGCAAAGTCAAATGATGAAATTGCAAATGAAGTTATTGCTGGCAAATGGGGAAATGGTGAAGATAGAAAAAATAGACTTAAAAATGCTGGATATGATTCAAATGTAATACAAAATTTAGTTAATCAAAAACTTGGTGTATCAACAAAATCTAATTTAAAAAGTGTGGATGAAATTGCAAATGAAGTAATACAAGGTAAGTGGGGAAATGGACAAGATAGAAAAACAAAACTTGCTAACGCTGGATATAATGTACAAGCTGTACAGAATAGAGTTAATGAATTATTAAAATAGATATGTTTAATAAAACTTAGAGCAGTATTAATTTACTGCTCTTCAAACCTTTTTGTTTGACAAATAGAAAAAATATGATATAAAATATTATAAGAGAACTCAGAGGTTCGGAACAGGCAACCGACGCCCACGAAAGTGTTAGGAGATGTAGAAGTGTCACTCTACCTAGTTTTCTTGACTTAGAAGGAGTAAGGGAACTTACTCCTTAATGCAGTATTAATTTACTGCTCTTTATAATGATAAAATTTTATTATATAATATTAAATAACTTAAGTGTGCCACTACATTTTTTGACAAGTATTTTTGACAAGTATTTTTTTCGAAATAGACAAGTATTATTTATATAGTATATCATTTTTTTGAAGATAAAATTATTATTAAAAATGTTGACAAAACAACAAAAATATAAAAAATAACTAATATATAACTAGTATTTTTAAAATAAAAGGTGGTTCCCCTCCTTCTCCGCCATAATAATATTGTCTTTATAATTTTTTTATAAAAAATAATTATAGTTTAAAACTGTAAAAAATAATGGGATTAATTATTATAAATTGTCAAATTATGCGATACTTGTATGACTAGTATAATGATATGCAATAAGTGGTATGTGTAGCAAATAATGGAATAAAATTTTAAATTTGCGAAAGTAGTGATAAATTTATAAAATTTACAATTAATAAAAATGAAAGCTCTAATATTAAATTAGAGAATGTTAATAAAGAAACTATGTTAAAGCTTGAAAATTAAGTTTTTTATGTCTGTTAAAAATAAAGAGAAAGCATTGCAAGTTAATGATTATATTTGCAATGCTTTTTTGTAACCTAAATATTATATATAAATGGATGAAATACTATGAAAGAGGCTTTTGAAAGAATTATTATAATATTACTGATTTACTTAAATTAAAGATTTACTTAGTTTATCAGTTTTTATCACTACTTGTTTTTTATATAGCAAAAATAGATATTATTGTTTTAATATATAGATTTATTTAAAAAAATGATGTAAAATATTTTTTGAAAATAATTAGATTATTATAAATAATAGTATTTAAGGAGAAAATTACAATGCAGATTATAATAGGAAATATAGTAGCGTTAATTGCATCTTTAATTATGGTATATTCAGGATTAATAAAACAAAAGAAAAAGATTATATACACTCAAACAATACAGATAGGGTTATATATACTAAGTAATTTAATTCTTGGTGGAATAACAGGAGCAATAATAAATGCCTTAAGTTTTGTAAGAAATGTATTATGCTATAAAGATAAACTAGGTAAAAAAGAAAAAGTAATTATTACAATACTTGCAGTAGTACTATCTTTAGCATTTAATAATCTAGGTATAATTGGTATTTTACCACTTATAAGTACAATAGTATATTTATGGCTTATGAGTATTAAAGATGTAGTAAAATTTAAATACTTAACAATATTTACAATGATATTATGGCTTGTCTACGATGTATATATTAAATCATATTCTTCAGCAGTATTTGATTTTATGAATATAATTGCAAATATAGTTACAATAATTCGATTAAAAAATAATGAGAATAAATAATGTAAAGTTAAAAATTAACATATATAGTTAATAAATCAATAATAAATTTATTTTTGCTATTTAATAATTTTAATTGTTCTGATTAATAAAAAAATGAAAATTTGACGGAAAATAAAAATTTAAAATTAAAAAGTTTAGCAAATATTTATTTTTAAAGACTTTAAAAATAATTCTAATAGGTTTACTAAATTGTTAGTGCTAGCTAGGGATACGAGGGTTCGAATCCCTCCTTCTTTGCTATAACAAAAAAACTCACTTTAAATTGTGAGCTTTTTTATTTTTTTCTAGCAACGACAGCAAATCTACCATCTTCAGTATGGTAAGAGCAAGTAGATAAAGTAATTAATTTATCATTATATTTAGCCGTTTTTCCAGTATCGTAAAGGGAAGCAGATTTTGCATTTTCTATGAATTCATTATATTCATTCTCATTATTAGCATTTACAAAAAAGTAATATCTAAAAACATTCTTTTCTGATTTATAGTAAACTCTCGATTCAAAAGCAGAGATGATTTCATATTCTGAGTCGTCATTTTCTGTTGTAAAATTTATAGTAGGATGTTCTTTATAAAAAGATTCATCTTTATAGTTTAATAAATCACTAAACATTAAACCATCTTGCATATTGTGACCATATATTAATAAATTAGTGCTTGGTATACTCCAATTATAATCTTTATCTAAAAATAATGAACCATTCTTTGAAGAATCTTTTTTGTAATCATGAGTCATATAATAACTATTATCAGTACATTGTAAAACAGGATAATTAATGTTAGTTCCTTTTATCTCAAGCCAACCTATAACATCAGAATTTATTTTTTTCAATTCTTCAACCTTTAACATCTTTTCTGTTTTATTTTTTGTTATTTCATCAGAATTTATCTTAATATCATCATATATATTACCATTATTTGAAATGTTTTTATATTTGTCAAAAAAGTATTTTATAATATATAAAACTGCTAATATTATAATTATAGCTAAAATAATATAAATAACTTTAAATATAGTTTTTTTCTTTTTGTCTGTTGCCATATATCCTCCTTATTAATATAGGATAGATTTAAAAAAATCTATCCTATAGTTATAACTAAATATTAATCTTGAATTTTCTTTAAAGTTATAATTGATAAAGAACAAAGTGCAAGAATAGAAATTATAATAACTAGGTTATTGTTTAATCCAGTGTTTGGAGTATCATCTTTTTCTAATGGTTGATCTTTAATAACAAAATCTCCTTTTTCATCTAGTTCTAAACCTACTTCTTTTGCGCCAGAAATGCTAATATGTTCTTTTTCTCCATCTAGTTTTACAACTAAATCTTGATCTTTACCATTCATACTTACTGAAGAACCTTGTGCAAAATTTAAAGAAGCATTACCATCTTTAGGATCAACATTTATTCCATACCAAGAATTTTCACCAATTGTTAGATCTAAATTTCCATTTACTGTAACTGAAGAATTATTTATAACTATTGGAGCACCAGTAATAGCATTAGTATGATCAACTTTTAAATTTTCTAATGTAACATTGTTTGAATCAAATACATTAACACCGTGTTTATTCTTATCAGTTGTAACTAATGAACCATTTTTAATAGTCACATTTGAAGCATTTAAAACTTGTAGTAAATGTGCATCATTTTTATTTTCCCAAGTACTTGTAAAATTATCTGATGCTGTTAATTTATGACCCCCTAAATCAAGTGTAACATTACTTGTTTTAATATCTAACATCTTATCTACAGTAGCATCTTCAGTTAAATGAATTGTAGTGCCTTCTGGTAAATTATCTGTAAATACTTGTCCTATTAAGTTAGTTTTGCTATCTACATATAAATTAAAGTTAGTATTTTTAACAGTTCCATTTTTAGGTGCTTTAATTACAGGTAAAAAACCATCTAAACCTGCACATTCATTATTAGTAAAGTCTATTGTAATATTACTTGTAGTTAATGTACCTGAATTAGAATAGCTTGCAGTTATCCAAGAATCTAATGTAACATTATCAATTGTTGCATTTCCAATATCGTTTGAATTGAATGCAATAGATCCACTAAAGTTATCTAATTTTACAATATTACAATTTTTTAGTGTAAAGTCCTTTCCCATAATTTCAATTGCTTTATTTACATCTTTTTTACATTTAAAATCTATGTCTTTAATTGTAACATTATCTCCCCATACCGTAACAAAATCTTGAGTTGCCCATGCACCATTTGTACTTTGAACATCACTTGTGATTATAACTGTACCATTAATCCCCTCAATTGTAATATTGTTTTTATGAATTGGAAAATACCAATTTCCTTGATTACTATTACCAGGTTGCACATCTTTATATTTATTAAGATCATCTTGAGTTAAATTATAGGTACCAGCATTAATTTGCCAAACTTGTCCATCTTGTTGATTTTGAATGGCATTGGATAAATCATCAACATTATTAATTGTTACTATATTATCAGCAGCATAGACATTAACATATAACATTGAAATAAAAGCGATAATAGAAAGTAAAAATAAAATGTTCTTTTTAATTTTCATAACCAACCCTCCTTAAAATGAAAATTCTAACCATATTATATCATATGAAAAAATAACATACAATAAATTTTTTAATTTTTTATTTTTTTATATATAATAACCAATTTTTCAACAAATTTTACACACGTATTGACAGTATAATTTTTATATTATAAAATAATATTATGAAATAGGAGGGACTATGTTAGTTTTATTATCGGGAGTATCAGGCTCTGGAAAAGATACTATAAAAAAAGAACTTATAAAAAGAATGAAAGATGTAGAATCTTTACCTTCATATACTGATAGGTCTCCAAGACAAGGTGAAGTGGAAGGACAAGTATATCATTTTGTAACGGAGGAACAATTTAAAGCTATGATAAGTAATAATGAATTATATGAATATGATATACATCATGATCATTATTACGGTACATCTAAAAAATTAATGAGTGAAAAAATTAAAAGTGGAAAAATAATCGTAAAAGATATAGATGTAAATGGAACTGAAAATTTAATTAAAATTTTAGGAAAAGATGTAAAATTAATAACAATTTTTTTACGTGTATCAAAAGATGAACTTAAAAAAAGAATAAAAAATAGAGATAATAATATAACAGATGAAGAGTTAAATTTAAGGTTAAGTAGATTTGAATATGAAGAATCAAAATTAAATATATATGATTATGTTATAAAAAATGATAATTTAGAAAAGACATTAAAAATAATAATGACTATTATAAATGAGGAAAATAAGGCTATTTAGTCTTATTTTTTATATTAATTAAATGGTATTTATATTTATATGTAGCATATAATAAAAATGGTGATTATGTGTTAGATTATAAAGAAATTTTACAAGATAGTAAAGAATACTATTTTAATTTTATAAAAGAAAAAAATAGAGGAATACCTGATGATATTGTTATAATGAAATTTTATGATTTAATTTTAAATATATTAAATCAAGAAAAATTTAATTATATATATCATTTTAAAAAGCAAGATTTTGACTTTATAATTAAGTATGATATAGATTTAAATAAAGTGATAAATCATTTTTATAAATATATATAGTATACTACTTGAATTTTAAAAAAATGTGTAATATAATTATTTTGTCGATTTTTACAATAAGGGGAAATATGTATGAAAATAGCATTATTGTCTGAGACGTACTTTCCATATATGAATGGGGTAACGACTCATGTAAAAACTTTAAAAGACGGACTTACTGCATTAGGGCATGAAGTATTAGTTATAACTTGTAGTCCAAAGGCAAAAAAACATTATATAGAAGATGGTGTACTTTATTGTCCTGCAAAATCAATAAAAAGTATATATCGGATTTGGAGTATCATATCCATATAGTAGGACAAGACTTAATATTTTAAAAGAATTTGATCCAGACATTATTCATGTACATACTGAATTTAGTATGGGGTTATTTGGAATATGGGCTGCTAAAAAGTTAAAGAAAACTTTAGTATATACTTTACATACAGCATATGATGATTATGTGTATTATGTTATGCCAAAAGTTTTAGCAAGAATGGTTGGAGGAAAAGTTCTAGATAAGTTTTTAGGATTTTATGCTGGTAGATCAAAAGCAATTGTAGGACCTTCACCAAAATGCTTTGAATATATAAAAAAGTCAAGTCATAGAAAGAAAGTAAGAATATTACCTAATTCTGTAGAAATGAATTTATTTGATCCTACAAAAGTAGATGATAAAAGCATCAAAGAATTAAAACAAAGTTTAAACATACCAGATAATGCTTTTATTGCATGCTTTGTTGGAAGAATGGGAACTGAAAAAAGTGTAGATGTAACATTAGAATTTTTGTCAAAAACTTTAAAAGAAAATGATAATATTTATTTTGTAGCAATAGGAGATGGACCTGATTTAGAAAATTTAAAAAATAAAGCAAATGAATTAAAATTAGACAAAGTTAGATTTACTGGAAAAGTAAATCACGATGAATTACCAACTTATTATGCAATGTCTAAGTTATATCTTACATCATCTCTTACAGAAATGAATTCTATATCTATGCTTGAAGCAATGGCAATGGGACTTCCTGTACTTCAAAGAATGGATGAAATAAATAAAGATCAGATTGTAGAAGGAAAAAATGGATATATTTTCTTTAACGAAAATGATATGTATAAACATTTAAAAAGATTAAGTGAATATTCTGATGAAGAATATAAAAGGATAAGATTTGAAGTTGAAGAAACAGTAAGTCAAAAAGATGAGACAGGTATAGCAAAAAAAGAATTAGAAGTATATAAAAAAGCTATGGAAAGAGCAAGATTACAAGAAATGATGAAACGTAAAAATAAAGAAAAAGGCATGGTAAAAAGAATTGGAGATACCATTAAGAAAAAAATATAAATAAAAAGGGGTTTTAAGCCCTTTTTTATTTTAAAAATTTCATTACTGATATAGCTTCAAAAATATTAATTAATTCTGATATAAGTAAAATAATACCACAAATTGTAGTAAGATAAGAAAGTGTTTTGAAAGGATTAATAATCATTATTATACCTAATATTAAAGTTATGAAAGAAAGTAGTAGCATTATAGGCCAACTTGGATTATCTGATGATTTTAAATTAAAAGCTAGTTGAAATTTTATTATGCTATTTATAATAATCCAACAACCTATAATTATAGGTAAAAAAGATTTAATTATATTAGGGTTAAATATTAATACAAAGCCTAATATGATATATATTATTCCTTCGACTAATTCAAAACTAAATGCTTTAAATTCTTTTGGACTAGAAAAGTAAGAGATTGTATGCATTATGCCAAGTATAAGTAAAAAACAACCTAAACATATAAATAATACTTGAAGTGAAATATCTGGTTTAAATATTAAGAAAAATGATAATATAATTAGAGAAACTGATAATATAATTGAACCTTTTGTATATTTTTTTATATAATCAATCATACAAAGACCTCCTTTTTTTTAGTATAACACAAAAAGTAAAAAAAGTTAATATTATTTTGTTAACTATTAATAATAAAATATACTTAGAATATAGTTTAATTAGAGGTGTTGTAATGCAAGAGGCTTTTTTATTAGGATTATCGATGGCTATATTAGGTGCGATAAGTAGTTTAATAGGTGGAATATTAGGAAGTATATTTAATTTTAAAAGTAATAATATGATATCTTTTCTGTATGAAATAACAGCGGGAATTATGACAGGAATAGTATGTTTTGAAATGTTACCAGAGAGTTTTGAAATGGCAAATATTTTATACTCACTATTAGGTATTTTTATTGGTATAATATTAATATGTATTTTAGATTTGTTAATTCAAAAAATTAATAAGAAAAACAAAAAAAGTAAAATAATAGCATTAGTTGTAATATTATCAATGGCATTTCATAATGCTATTGAAGGTCTTGCAATAGGTTCAAGTTTTGTTTTTTCTATATCACTTGGTACATCTGTATTACTAGGTATGTTTTTGCATGATATTCCAGAGGGAATGGTAGTAGGAATAACCAGTAAAGTAGAAGGAAAATCTAGAAAAAGAATAATAATTGAAAGTTCTATGGTAGGTGCATGTGTTGGAATTGGAACATTTATTGGTGGATATTTAGGAAAAATAAATGATATATATATATCTATTAGTATATCTATTGCTGCTGGTGCAATGCTATATTTAATAGCTTGTGAGTTAATACCAGAATCAAAAGAAAAATCAAAAAATAAAATTATATATTTATCATATGTAATAGGTATCATTTTAGGAGCTTTAATATCAAAGATATAAATGCTTGTACACATATATTAAAACTTATTTGTTTAATATATGTGTTTTTTTATTTTTAATTTGTAATAATGGAAGAATAATAAAACTAGTGATATACTTATATTATTAATTGACTTTCAAAATAAATTATGATAATATTATAGATATAGAAAGAGGTTTCTTATGAAAAAAATAATGTTTGTATGTACAGGAAATATATGTAGAAGCGCTATGGCCCATGCATATATGCAATATAAAGTAAATAAAAGTGATAAAAAAGATAATTTTTTGATTTCATCTTGTGGACTTCAGGCAAAAACAGGAGAACATTCAACTAATAATGCAATTATGGCTATGAAAGATTATAATATTGATTTAAGTAATCATAGATCTACTAATGTTGCAGAAATAGATATAGAAAATTATGATTTAGTTTTTTGTATGACTATACAACATAAATATCAGTTATTGCAACTATATCCAAAATTAAAAGATAAAGTATATACTTTAAAAGAATATGTAGATAATAATGAATATAAAGATATAGATGATCCATGGGGATATGATATAAATGTATATAAAAATTGTGCAAGAGAAATTGTTGATAATGTTGATAAATTACTAGAAATTATATAAGTAGGTGAATTAAATGATAATTATTGGTTCTGATCATACAGGGATTGAATTAAAAAAGAAGATAATAGATTATTTATATGATAACCAAATAGAGTATGCTGATGTAACGAATTATTCAAATCAAGATGGTGATGATTATCCAGATATCGCTTTTACTATATGTTCTAAAGTATTGGAAAATACGAGTAATTTAGGAATTGCTATTTGTGGTACAGGAATAGGAATTTCTATTGCATGTAATAAAATAAGAGGAATAAGAGCAGCAGTATGCACTGATAGATACATGGCTGAAATGACTAGAAGTGATAATAATGCAAATGTGTTGTGTTTAGGTGCAAGATTAAATATTGCTAAAAATATTAGTAATATAGAAGAAATTGTTGAAGCTTTTATTCATAGTTTTTATAACGGTGGTAGACACGAAAGAAGACTTAATAAAATAAAGAAATTAGAGGAAATGAACAATGGGGAAGGAAATAAAATATGACAATTATTTATAGTATAATAGGAATAGTATTTGTAGTATGTTTAATTCTAACTCCTATAGTAATAAAGTTTTCACGTAAATTTAATTTAGTTGATGTTCCAAAAGATGAAAGAAGAGTCCATAATAAACCTATGCCACGTGTTGGTGGTATTGCTATGGTAGTCTCTATGTTTATAGGACTTGGAATTTATTATTTTATAACAAGAAATATTCCTTCAATTGCATTAAATGAAAATTTTATTGGCTTTTTACTTGGAGGAATAATTATATTTACTATGGGATTATTAGATGATATTTTTAATCTAAAAGCAAGATATAAGTTTTTGTTTCAACTTGTTGCTGCAATTATTGTTTATTTTTTTGGAATTAAAATTTCTGGTATAAAAATACCATTTATATACACAGATATAATTAATTTTGGCTGGTTAGATTTTCCAGTAACTATATTATGGATTATAGGTATTACAAATGCAATAAATTTAATTGATGGTTTAGATGGACTAGCTGCAGGAATATCAGCCATTTCTGCAACAGCATTATTAATAATATTTATAACAACCTCTGCAAGTTTGGAAGCAATTGTAATTACTGCAGTACTAGTTGGAGCTACTTTAGGATTTTTACCATATAATTTTAATCCAGCTAAAACCTTTATGGGTGATGTAGGATCGAATTTTTTAGGATTTACTCTTGCTACAGTATCAATTATGGGATTTGCAAAAGGATATACGTTACTTGCAATTATAGCGCCAATTCTTGCATTAGGAGTGCCAATATTTGATACATTATTTGCTATGATAAGACGTTTTTTAAAAGGACAACCAATGTTACAACCAGATGGAGCACATATACATCATAGATTGCTTAAAATGGGACTTTCGCAAAAGCAAGCTGTAATATTACTATATATATTAACAAGTGTTTTGTGTATTTTTGCTGTAACAATAATATCAGCAGATATTTGGAAGTTTATTTTATTAATTTTTGCAATTATTTGTTTTGTAATAATTGCATTACTTAATTTTCAAAAAAATAAACACAGAAATAATGAGGATGTGACAGTAAGCGATAATTTTAGTGTAGAACATAAAAATAAAAAATAGCGTATAATAAAATAATATGTAAATATAATAATAAAGAAGGGAGTTTATATATGAAAGAAGATTTACTAAATGCTTTAAAAGAAGCAATGAAGCAAAAAGATGAATTAAAAAAAGATACTATAACTATGTTAAGAGCAGCAATTCTTCAAGTTGAGAAAGATAATAAAAAACAATTAAATCAAAGTGAAATGGAAGCTATAGTTGCAAAACAAATAAAATCAAGAAAAGAATCACTTGAAGATTTTAAAAAAGCAAATAGAGATGATTTAGTTGAAAAAATCGAAAAAGAAATAAAAATATTAGAAGTTTACTTACCAGAACAACTTACAAAGGATCAATTAAAAAAATTAATATCAGAAGCAATTGAAAAAACAGGTGCAGCTACACCAAGAGATATGGGAAAAGTAATGCAAGAAATAAAACCAAAAATTGCTGGAAAAGCTGATGGAAAACAAGTAAGTGATCTTGTAAAAGAAATGTTAGCATAATTTTTAATAGCCAAGGTTATATCTTGGCTTTTATATTTTAAGAGGTGAAAAAATGAGTAATATTTATAAAATTAATAATAAAAAATTTAAAAGTATATATTTTTCAATTAATTTTACAATACCAGTAAATGTAAATGAAATTTCACAATATTCTTTACTTTCAGCAGTACTTTCAAAATCATGCAAAAGATATAAAACACAAAAAGATATTCAAAAGTATTTATATTCACTTTATGGTGCAAACTTTGATGTAAATATAGAGAAGTTTGGTGATTTATATAACATAGAATTTAGATGTGAATGTATTAATAAACAATTTTTACCAGATAACGAAGATGTTGTAAATGATATTTTACATTTCTTATATGATATAATTTTTAACCCTAATATGAGTAATGGAGTATTTGATTTAGATATTATACAAAGAGAAAAGGAATTTGTAATTAATAAGATAAGAGAAGTAAAGGATGATAAGCTACGTTATGGTATAAGAAAATCAGAAGAAATAATGTGTCAAGGAGAGCCGTTCTCAACTTATGTATATGGTAATGAAGAAGATATAAAATCTATTGATAATGTTAAATTGTCAGAAAAATATAAAGAACTTTTTACAAATTCATGTATAACATTTATAATTTCAGGTAATTTATCAGGATATGAGGATATTGAAGATAGGGTAAATAAAATATTTAGTGATAAATTAGATTCTAAATTAGATTATAAAGATTTAATATATAATAAAAAATTAGAACATGATAATGATGAAATAATAGAATCTCAAAAAACTACACAAAGTGTCCTTACATATGGATTAAGAATAAAAAATGTAAAAGATGATGATTTTTATAAATTAAGTATATATAATGCAATACTTGGAGGAACACCTAGCTCTAAACTATTTCAAAACTTTAGAGAAAAGGAATCTTTAGCTTATACAGTAAGATCTAGATATTATAGATTTAAAGATATAATAATAATATATTCTGGTATTCAAAAAGAAAACTATGAAAAAGCAAAAACTGTAATAGAAGAACAAATTAATTTAATAAAAGAAGGAAAAGTTACAGATGAAGAATTTAATGCTTCAAAAGAAAGTATAATATCTGATTTAAAAGAATGGAATGATTCTAAAATTGCTCTTTCTAAAATGTTTATATCAAATATGTTTGCTACTAAGAATGAAAATCTTAGTTTAGATGATATGATAGAAAAAATGAAGAATGTAACAAAACAAGATGTAATAGATATAGCTAAAAATATATCTATTGAAAAAATCTTTTTCTTAAGAGGTGATATTAATGCATAATATACAAGTAAATATTAGTAAAGAATTAGGCGAGACAACATATATAACAAAACTTAGTAATGGACTTACTGTTTATATATGTAAAAAGGAAGGCTTTGAAAAGAAAATAGGATTATTTGGAACAAAATATGGATCATTAACGAATGATTTTGTAGATATTACAACAGGAAATAGAATAAAAGTACCAGATGGTATAGCACATTTTTTAGAACATAAATTATTTGAAAAAGAAGGTGCAAATGCTTTAGATTTATTTAGTAAAATGGGAGTAACTTCTAATGCATATACTTCATTTGATCAAACAGTATTCTTTTTTGAGACAATAGACAAATTTGAAGCTTCTATTGAAATGTTAGTAAAATTAATAAAAGAACCATATTTTACAGATGAAAATGTTAATAAAGAACAAGGAATTATAGGGCAAGAAATAAGTATGTATGACGATGATCCAAACTTTACTGTATATTTTAATGCACTAAGAGCAATGTATAAAAATCATCCTATAAGAATTGATATTGCTGGTACAATTGAATCGATATCACATATAAATAAAGAATTACTATACACTTGTTATAATACATTTTATAGCCCACAAAATATGTTTTTTATTGTTGTAGGTGATGTAGACATTGAGCAAACCATAGATCTTATTGAAAGTAATATAAAAAAATATGAAAAAAATGAATATATTAACAATGATATTATAAAATATAATGTAGAAGAACCAAACCAAATATATAAAAAAGAAATTGTAAAGCAAATGGATATATATATGCCACTTTTATGTATAGGTTATAAATTGGATGTGGTAGATGAATATCAAAATATAAAAAGACAAATTATGTGTGAAATTATATCTGATTTATATTTTTCTAAGATATCAGATTTTTATGAGGAGGAATATAAAAAAGGATTTATTTCTGATGAAATTTCTTTTGATTATGAAGGAACTGATAATTTTTCACATGTAATAATTAGTTCTAGTTCTACAAAAATAGAAGAATTAAAGAAAGATATTATAAAATATATTGAAGAAATAAAAGATCAAAACATAAATGAAGAAAATTTTGAACTTATAAAAAGGAAAAAAATTGGTTATAACGAATTTTCAGCAGATAATTTAAATAGCAGTTATAGAAGAATAATTGAACATGCTTTATATGGAGAAGAGTTATATAGTGATATCAAAATATTAAATGAAATAACAAAAGAAGATATAAAAGATTTCTTAAATATATTATCTAATGATAAACAGGTAATATCTATTGTAAAAGAAAAATAAATGGATAATAATATTATTATAGCATATAATAGACGTATACGGTATTTTGTATATGTCTATTTTTTGTCGAAAGTTGCGATGAAAAAAAGGATAAAAATTGTTGACTTTTATATATTCAGATGTTATTATGGAGATTAAGATGAGGAGTGATGTTTTTATGGTAGTTGAAGAATTAAATCTTTTAAAGAAAAAATTAGAAGATGAGGTATTAAGTAATGTTTCATATGATAAAATATATGAAACAAGTGTAAAAATTGATTCTTTACTTATTGAGTATTATAAAGAGGCTCAAAACACAAAAAAAGAAAGCTTAGATGACACAATTAAAAAAGATCTAAGCTACTAAAGGATATATTAAATAACATTAAACCTAATACTATAAGTATAGAATAATCACAATCTGTTTCAAAAAATAAAAATAAAATTAAAGCTATAAGTATTAAATCGTCTATTTGTATAGAAAATCCAAACAATGATAATCTATCTTTTGAAATGTCAAGTGGTCCAAACCTTAAATTAGTAGTTTGACTTTTTTGATTTTCTGAAGATATTTCATCTTTTATAGTGTCATTTTCTGTATCATGTTCTTTTTGGCTATAATTATTATTCATATTATTATAACAATTAGTATTAAAATTGTTTGGTAAATTTTGCGTATAAGGATGATAAAAGGCAGCATAAGAATAGGGAGTATAGAAATTATTATAATAACTATTATGACCAGTATAAAAATTTGGGTAATACATATTTTGATTATTCATTCTCATCACTACCTTTATCATTAAAAGCTTCAAAAGCTTTTATTATAGTAAGAATCGTAATATATTCTCCTATTTTATCTTGTCTTGATTTCCTTAAGAATGGTTTTAATGATATAAGAAGATCCTTTTTAGGATCTTTTTTGCCTATACTTACTACTATTTTTTGAATTTTATTAAAAAGATTTGGATCTATATTATTTAGATTAAAATCGTTATTATCATTTGAATTTGAATTACTATTAATTTTGCCAAGCAATCCTATAATACTTCCTAAATCAAAACTTTTATTTGTGTTGTTATTTGTATCATTGTTTATAGTATTTTTTTCATCATCCTTTATGTCATTAACTGTATTTTTATCATCATTATTGTTATTTTCAGAAGTATTTAATTCATTATTTAATTTAGATTGTATGTTTTGAATAAGATTTGATATAGCTTCACTATTATCTTCTGTTTTTGGTGAGGCAACACTATTTTCATTCATATTATTTCTTCTTTTGAGAATTGCTTAACATTCCTACTAAATTAGATAATTCCTCACTTGACATATTTTCCACCATACGACTTACTTTTTCTATTTTACTTTTGTCTATTTTTGATAATAAATCCATAAGTTTTGAGTTTAACATTGGATCAGAACTGTTATTATCCACTAAAATCATCTCCTTTTCTATGTATATAATAAGTATATGCAGATATAGATTATATGTGAATATAGTTTTTTAATTTTTATTTTTAATAATTTTTAATTTTTTTGTCGAAACTTGCGACCGAAAATATGGGAAAACACCTTGACAAATATACATAAAAATAATATATTATTAATGTATTATTTTTTCTTTTTGTTTTTATTTTTTGTAATATTTCTGTTTATTTTTTTCAAAGGTGGTGATTTTATTCTTAATTTTAAAAAATTTGGTGATATTCATAGTGTGTATAATATTGTTGATATAACTGATGAATATATTATTTCAAAAGAAAATGATAAAATAAATTATATATATATTTATGAAATTGATCCTATACAAATAATTAATATATCTGATGATATAAAAAATAATATTTTAAATTCATATGTAAGTTTTTTAAGAGAAATGAATGTTGATTTTCAAATATTAATTATAAATAAAAAATTAAAACTAGATAATATATTTAGTGATAATAGTAAAGAAAAATACGATAAGTATTTACAAGACATGAGAGTAAAGATAAAAGAAGATAAAATATTTTACACTAAATATTATATTGTAGTTGCTTTAAAAAAACATGATAGTATAGAGGAAATAGATAAGATAATAACATTATTAAAAAATTGTGGATGTAATGTAAATAGAATTAATACAAAAAAAGATATTAAAAATATATTGTATGAATGTATAAATAAAGAGGATGTTGTATAATGAGTACAAAAGATACTATTTATCCTTCATATATTGATAATACTGATTTTAGGTATATAAAAATAGATGATAAATATATTGCAAGTATTATAATATATGACTTTCCGCAATATAACACTTTTTTATCTATAACTGAGGCTTTACCAAAAGAGTTTGAATATACAATGGCAATATATATACAAAAACAAGATACATACAAAGTCTTAAAAAATCTTATGTATTCAATTTCAACGGCTAAATCGGAGATAAAAACAGCTAATCAATCTCAAATTGATATTGATGTAATATCAAAATTAAAAGATGATGCAAATTTAATAAGAAAAGAAATACAAATTAATAATCAAGAAATTTTTTATACTAATTTTATTCTAACGTTTTATTCTCAAGATGAAAAAGAATTACTAAAAGTTTTAAAACGTTTTCAAAGTAGCCTTTATTCTAAACAATTATATTCCAAAATTGCTAACTTTAGGCATTTAGATAATTATATTCTAACTTTACCTTTAAATAGAAAAGAAAATACTTTATTAAAACAAAATTTTAAAAATTTTACAACAAATGCATTAAGTAATATTTTTCCTTTCTATACAAAAACTATATTTGATTTAAATGGAATTATATTTGGGAAAATATTAAGTCAGAATAGCATATGTAAAATAGATATGTTTAAGAATAATTATTTAAATTCTAATATGTGTATACTTGGGAGTAGTGGAGCTGGAAAATCTTTTTTTGCTAAAATGCTTATTATTAGGCACTATATTAATAGTATAAATCAATATATTTTTGATATTGAAGGAGAGTATTGTAATATAGTAAATAAACTTGGAGGTAGTGTTTTTTCTTTTGCAAATAATCATATTAACATACTTGAGATTACAAAATCACAAATAAAAAGTTATGGTAAAAATGTATATAATATTAAAATTAATAAGGTAGTAGAAATATTAAAAAATATATTTGATATTTATGATGATGAAATATTAAATGATATTAGATTAGCAACAAATAAGGCATATAAAAAGTTTGAAATTACTGATGATATTAATACATTATACAAAAAATATGAAAATAAAGTTTATTTAAATAAAATATTAAGAAATAGCGATGAATTTCCCACTTTAAATGATGTTTTAAATGAAGTTAAATTAGAAAAAACTAAAACTAGATTATTAAGTTGTTTAAAGAAATTTCCATATTTATTTGGTGTTACAGATATTGAATTTAATAATAAGTTAGTATGTTTTAATTTAAATTCTGTTTCTTTAAATAATGTACATATTGCTATTAAATATATTTTAGAAGAAATTATATTAAATTTAAAAATGTCTATTAAGGAAGGTAAAAATAAAGAGGGAACTTTAATTTATATAGATGAAATATGGAAATACATTTCAAAAGGAAAAGATAATATAATGGCAGAATATGTATTTGAGCTTTTTAAAACAATTAGAAAATTAAATGCAGGTATAGTTGTAATTACTCAAGATATTAGTGATATATTTTCAAAAGAAAATGAAAGTTATGGAAAAAGTATATTAAATAATTGTTATTTTAAAGTAATTTTTAGGTTAGATTTTAGTGATATTGATATTTTAAATAAAATTAATGGAGTAAATAAAAATATGCTAGAGTCTGTAAGTCTATTAGATAAAGGCGAATGTTTGCTGTTATTTAATAACAATATTATAAAATTACTTGTAAAGACAAATGAATATGAAAAAAAATTAATACAAGGTGATGAGGATGGATATTTTAGTAGCACTTGATAGCATAGATATAAAAAAGAAAATTGATGAAAGATATAAAGATAGAGTATATCCACATGATATAACATATAAAGAAGACGTGATTGAATACATACAAAAATCTAATAATAATCATGTTATAATAACAAAATTATCTTTACCTGGTAATATAACTAAAAGTGAATATATTGAAAAATTAAGTAATATTAAAAATAATAAGATTATTATTTTAATAGATAAATTAGATAAGGAAAATAAGAAATTGTTATTTGCAAATGAGATTTTTAATATAATAGAAGGAAATGAAATTGATATTGATTTGTTATATAAAAGTATTGATGATAAAAACAAAAATATAGTATATAAAACAGTATATAGGGATAAAAAACAAAAGGTAAAAAATAAAATTGCTATACTTGGAAGTAATGGCTCTGGAAAATCTTTTATTTCATCTTTTGTTGCAAATACTATTGCAAAATATACAACTAATAAAGTAATATTAGTAAGTTTAGACTTTAAAACGCCATCTATAGATATTATGAACAATGTTAAAGGTGTAAATAGTATATGTGAGTATTTAAATCAAGAAGGCTGTAATAAAGATAATATATATAAATATATAATAAATGATAATAAATATAATAATTTATCATATGTAAATATCAAAATTAAACCAGACTGTTATAATTTAGAAGATGTTTATTTTGATAATATGATAAAAGATTTAAATGAAAAGTTTGATTATATAATATTAGATATACCAGATATTACTTTGTGTAATTCACTATGTAAATTAGTTAAGCTATCAGATGAAATTTTATTTGTTATAAATCCAAATTATATTAATTTAAGGCAATCAAAGGAATATTTGAAGTTTATGTATAAAAGTATAAACTTAAGTGAAAAAAATATAAATTTAGTTATAAATAAAGAGGACATATATTCTTTAGATAAAAAGTATATAAATGCAATTTTAAAAAATTCATATAACATGATTTCTATAAAATATTTTAAATATATAAATGCATATATAAATGGAATGATGTATAAAATTCCATTTAAGAGTAAAGAAGAAAAAAATATTTTAAAAGTTTTAAATATAAAGTATGGAAGGGAGAAATAATATGGAAAATGTAATAAATTTAGATAATACTAAATTAAAAAATGATATAGAATTAGATAGAGAACTTGACTTTCAGGAAAATAGAAATAAGCAGGAATTTACTAATATAGTAGGTAAAGTAATTGATAGTGGGACAAACTATGTAATAAAAGCTTTACCTGTAAGTGAAAATATAAAGGATATTATTTTAGATATTAAAAGTGCATTTAAAACAAAAGATTTTAAAGAAATATTAAAAACTGCTGTTAATAGTACAATAAGGGAAGGATTAGAAGTTTTAAGTTTACCTAAAAACATTCTATCTGATATAACAAAAATAAGTAAAGTTGCATTTAAGGGTGGACTTTCTTCAGCTTTATCTGCTAGTATTGATATTATAGCAAATAAATATCTAAAAAAAAGTATATTTTCACCAATATTAGATAAAGCTATAAAAGACATAAAGTTATATACATCTTCTAGCACTTTTAAAGAAAAAGTAGATATAGGAGTTAATAAGTTACTAGATAAAACAAAGAAATTTAATGACTTATGTAGTAAATGGTATGATGCATATGAAAAATTTGATATTTTTAATATGAATAATATAAATAAGGATATAAAAAAGATTGAGCCGCACATAGTAAATGAAAAGGAGTGTAGGATGCATTCAAATATTATTAATAATATGACAAATCTTGTAAATACTAAAAGAGCTAAGTTATCTCCAATGCAAATACAAATATGTAGTAATATGTAAACGACAAATTATTACAAATCTATTGCAAAACTTATATGTTTTATTGTATAATAAACTTAAATATATCTTAGAATATATTTAGGAGGATAAATGAGAACAGGTAGAGCGTATGGTCAAATGGATAAAGATATGAATCAAAATGATCAAAAAAGTAAAATAAGAAAGAATAAAATTATGCCAAAGCATATAATTACTATGCTTTTTTGGATGATAATAGCTATTTTTATTATTTATCAAAGTGTTAAACTTGTAAGATATACAATTGGTAAAGAAGATAAAGAAAATATGTGGTTATATAACTCTGTAAATAGTATTATGAAAATTTTTGTAAAAAATACTAATAAAGAAACTACAGAAGAGTATTCATTAAAGTTTGCAGGATTAGGAGATATATATGTTACTAATACTATGATAAATTCTGCTAAGAATGGTACATCATATGATTTTAGTCAAGGAATTGATAAAATAAAGGAAAAATTGGAAAGTTTTGATGTTGTTGTTGCAAGCTTAGACACTCCTGTATCAGATAAGTCTTTGGGGTATAGTAGTAAAAGTATATATAATGCTCCCGTAGAACTTTTAGATACATTAAAACAATTAAAAATATCTGCTGTTGCTACTGCAACGGCTCATGCTATGGATAAAAATGTGGATGGAATTAATGCAACGATAGAAAATTTAAAAAATGCATCTATTGAACAGGTTGGAATTAACTCAAATAGTGAAAAGAATAAACCTATTGTTATATCTAAAAATGAAATAAAATTAGGTATTTTATCATATACCACAAAATCTAATATAAAACTTTCAAAAAATCAAACTTATCTTGTTAATATTTTGGATGAAAGTGAAGTTAAATCAGATGTAGAGTATTTAAAATCACAAAACGTTGATTATATTATAGCATATTTAAATGATCCAAATGAGAATAGTCTTTTAACGTCAGGATCTCAAAAACAAAATGTAGAGATGTTATTTAATAATGGAATAAATGTTGTTTTAGGAACTGGTTCTATGGTAGTTCAAGGTCAAGTTGAAGATCAAATACAAATAAATGATGATACAACAAATCATATATATTCTATATATTCTTTAGGTGATTTTTTTGGTAATTATACAACAAGTGATAATAAAAGTAGCGTTATTGCAAATATAGAATTTACTAAGAAAGTAAAGAAAAACAAAAAAGGAGAAGTAGAAGATACTGTTATTGATATGAAAGTAAATACTCCTATATTTTTGTGGACTACTTTATCTACAAATAACATAAAGACTATGTATATTATGCAAGACGAGATAAGCGCATATAATAATGATAATTCTAAAATTACTCAAAAGGAATATAAAGATATAACTAATGCTAACGAAAGATTAAAAGAACTTTTTAAATAAAATAAATATACAAAATACAAAATGTTGATATTACATATTGGCATTTTGTTTTTTTTATTATATAATAACTAAAGAAAGGACAAGGTGATAGAAATGAATTTTTATGATAAAGTACATGAAATGGTAAGATGTTTTAAAGAGACTAATGAATTTAAAGAATATATTAAATTAAAAAATGAATTAAAATCAGATTTAGATGCATATAACAAATTAAAGGATTTTAAAGATAAACAAAAAAAATATCAATTAGAATATATTGATGGTAAAAAGCAAAGTAAAGAGTCTTTAGATCAGATGCAAAACTTATACTCATTAGTTATTCAAAATGAAACATCTAGAAAATTATTAGAAAATGAAATGAAAATAAATGTTATGCTTGCTGATATGCAAAAAATTATGGGAGATGCCCTAAAAGATATAATAGATTTTTAAAGAGGAAATTTATGAAATTTTTAGAAAAAATAAAGATTTTCAATAAGAAAAGTAAAATTAGAAAAGATTTAGATAATTTAATATCTAATCTTCCAGAAAGTAATATAATTGCAAAAGATTTACTAAAGTATTTATCAAATAATACAACAAAATGTACTTTTGACAAAGATATTAAAGGCTGTTATTATGTATATTTAAATGATACAATTTATTTATCTAATAACCAAACTAGCAAGAATAATTATGAACGTCTTTGTGTAATAGCTCATGAATGTATTCATTCAGTGCAACCTAAAATATTACAATTTTTTAATTTTATATTATCTAATTTGGAAGTTATTTCATTTATATTATTTTTTATTTTATACTTTTTAAAAGTAAATATATTATATATATTTTTAGGATATATAAGTTTAGCAAGTCTTTCAATTGTTTTTAGACTTATTTTAGAGATTTGGGCTTTAAATAAAGCTCCAAAACTTTCAAAAAAATATTTAGAAAGTAATAATTTAAGCAAAGAAAATGTGGAAAATGTGTATAATTTATATAATTTTTCAACACGACTATTAATGCCTTTAGCAATATTTGGATTTTTTCCATATAGAATAATAAGGATAATAGTTGTAGTAATTATTTTTGTTTTAAATATTTAAAAATAAAGAACAAGCTGTGTTAATATATATGTTATAGGTGATAATATGAATTTATCTTTTAAGCAAAAAGCCATTCTATATATTAGCATTATTTTTTTTGCTCTTATTGCATTATATGCCAATACTTTTCTTTCTAAAAGAAATAATTTAGAAATTGACGCTATTTCAGAAGAAGTTGAAGTTTATAAATAAACTAGTTTAATTCATTTAATATTTTTTTATACATATAAATGTATAAGGTGATAATTTTATGTTAAAATCCATTGTATCAAAAAGAATTATATTAGCATCATTTTTTGTCTTTATTTCATTTGGAGTTTATGGTATAATTAATGTAATACAAAAGCAAGAAAAAGTAGTTACTACTAATGCACTTCCAATAACTAATAAGGTAGTGATAATAGATGCAGGTCATGGAAAACCGGACAGCGGGGCCACTGGATTTAATGGGACAACTGAACAGGCCTTGAATTTAGAGATAACATTAAAATTACAAAAATTGATCGAACAAAGTGGTGGTAAAGTAATTCTTACTAGAAGTGATGAAAATGGTATCTATTCTAATGATGTCAAAGGGATTAGAAATTGGAAAGTAAGTGATACAAAAAATAGAGTAGAAATTGGAAATAATAGTGATGCGGATATATTTGTTTCTATTCATTTAAATAAATTTCCAACTCAGATATATAATGGGTGGCAAGTATTCTATCAAAAAACAAGTGAAGATAGTAAAGCTCTTGCAGAAAACATTCAAAGTAATTTAAATAAAAACATTGAAAAAGAAAATAATAGACAGATTATGAAAATATCTAATATATATATAATGGATAATGTTAAAATTCCATCTGTAATTGTTGAATGTGGTTTTTTATCTAATCCTGAAGAATGTGAGGCTTTAAAAACTCAGGCTTATCAGAATAAAATTGTATGGGGAATATATTTAGGTATACAAGATTATTTTTTAAATAGGGGAAAAATAGATGAAAAATAAATTTATGGAAAAAGCTTTAGAACAGGCAAAAAAAGCATATGAAAAAGATGAAGTTCCTGTTGGAGCTATAATAGTAAAAGATGATAAGATAATAGCAAAAGCACACAATTTGCGTGAAAAGACAAATTCTAGTTTAGCACATGCAGAAATTCTTTGTATAAAAAAAGCATGTAATAAACTAAAATCTTGGAGATTAGATGGATGTGATATGTATGTTACTTTAGAACCTTGTGCCATGTGTGCAGGTGCACTTAGTCAAGCAAGAATTAATAAAGTATATATAGGTGCAAAAGATAATAAAAACGGTTGTGTTGGCTCAATTGCAAATATATTAGATATAAAGACAACACATAAAGTAAAGTATGAATATTTAGAAGATATTGATGAGTGCTCAACAATATTATCTGATTTTTTTAAAAAATTAAGAAATAAAAAGTAAGCTTTCACTTAGTAATGGTGAGAGCTTTTATATATTATTTACAAATCTAACTATATATTTTCTATGTACGAGCTTTTTCACATTTTTTGTATTTTTCATTGTTTTTGTAACATAAATGGTTACAATTCACAGCCGATATAGAGAGTGAAATATTTTTGTAACGAAAATAACATTGAAAAAATTAAAATATTTTTGAGGTAAGATGAGAAACTGTAAAAAAAGTATGATAGATTGCTAAAATATTAGGCACTATCATACTTTTAATATATAAAAGCAGTTTTTTTTAGAAAAAGTAAAAAAAATGAAATAATAGTAGTATTATGCTCTGTAACACTACTGCCATATAAATTTAACGTGCATTTAGAGTGATTTTGTTGTATAATATAGATAAATGAATTGAGGTAATAAAACATGGATTTTAAAAAATTATTATACAAAGATTATGAAGAATTAGTAATAAAAAATGATAAATTAGAAAATGAATATAGAAGGCTAAAGTATGAATATAATCTTTTAGTTTCTCAAAATAAAAACTTACGAAAGGAAGAACTTGAATTAAAAGAATTAGCAAAACAAAGAGATAATAAAATAAAAGAATTAGAATTTGAAGTAGATAGATTAAAGGCATTATTAAATATAGATGGTACAAATCATGGAATACCTACATCACAAACTCCAATAAATAAAAAGAAAGTAATACCAAACACAAGAGAAAAAAGTAATTTGCCTAAAGGAGGACAAAAGGGACATAAGAAGAATAAATTAGAGAAATTTAAAGAAGAAGAAATAACAGAATATATAGATCATAGTATGGAAAAATGTCCATGCTGTAGTTGTGCTGACATAAAAAAAACAGGAGAAGTAATAGAAAAAGATGAATTAGATTATAAAATAGTAGTAGTAAAGAGAAGGAACAGATATAATGAGTATGAATGTAAAAATTGTGGAAAAAAATTTCATGAAAAGATACCAAACAATTTAAAGGAAGAAAATCAATATGGTCCTCAAGTACAAGCATTAGAATTAACATTAATGAATCAAGCAAATGTAACAATGAATAAGGCACAAAAAATAACATATGGGCTAACAAATGGAGAAATAGATTTAAGTGAAGGATATATAGCGAAATTACAGAAAAGAGCAGCCAAAAGACTAGAAGGGTTCATGACAGAAATGTATAAAGAGATAATAAAGCAAAAGTTATTGTATTGGGATGATACAGTAATAATGGTAGACACAAAGAGAAGTTGCTTGAGATTTTATGGAACAGATAAGTTAGCAATGTATAAAGCTCATGAACGTAAAGATAAAGGAGGATTAGACGAGGATAATATATTAAATGTACTAGACAAAGAAACAATAGTAGAGCATGATCATAATAAAGTAAATTATAATGAAGAATATAATTATAATAATGCAGAATGTAATAGACATTTAATAAGTGATTTAAAGAAAGTAATAGATAATTTAAATCATAAATCCCGAGTTTTACAGTTGTGAATAAAAAATAATTGCTTTTAACCTAGATTTTATCTGGGTTTTAATTTGTCAACTTT
>CANRGL010000017.1 GCA_947630145.1 uncultured Clostridia bacterium
ATCTTTGTAATATTCTATAATTCCATCATAACTACTAAAACTTGTTTTATATCCTAATTCTTCAAGCATTTTATCTGCCTTACTCATTTTTTCACCTCCAAATTATCTAATACAATAATAAATATTTTTCATTGTAATTTCCATATTTTTTTCCTATATATTCCGCTAAATCTCTTGCACCATTCCTAGCTATTCCTTTTGCCATTAACAACTTTATAAACCTCTTTTTACTTAAATTCTTAGTTTCTACTGTAAATTCTAATACATTTTCTTTTTCTTTTGCTATCCTTTCACAACTACCACCAAAATAATAATCTAATTCATTTTTCTCTTCACTTTCTTTTATTTCAATTATATTAGCATTCTCTATATTAATTTGTTCTCCACTTGGCTTAATAATAATTAATTGAACACTTTTAAATTGCTCTCCCATATATTTCCTCCTAATGCAGTGCAGCTATAGCATGTAATTCATCAATATCGCTTATACAATTAGTATTTTCATTTTGTCCATTTAGCTTATTTACTGCTCTTATTACTTCATTTAATTTCTCTCTAACTTCTTTGTCTATACATCTTTCTGTATAATTAGTATTATATTCTTCTATTTTTTTATTTTCTTTTTCAAGTATTTCAAATTCAGTTTCTACTAACATACTTAAATGCATTTCCTCAAATGTTCTTTTATTATATCTATATTCCCAAAAAGTACCTCTTTCGAAAATATATTTCACATGACTCAATATAACTGGCTTTTTAATTTTTACTATTGTACCATCTGCTATTTTTCCAGCATTTAGCATTTTAAATAATTTATAACCCTTAACTATCATTTAAAATCACTTCTCCTTTTTTCTCTTAATAGCTTATATTCTATTGCTCCTAAAATCTGCTCCGTATCTATATCATATATTAGTATTAATTGCATAATCATTATAATTACATCAGCAATTTCCATTGTAATTTCATTCTTGTTATTCTTGCCTCTATTGATATTTTTAATTAACTCTTTAGTTAATTCTGACATTTCTTCTATAGACTGTAATACTTGTGCATTTTTACCATATTTTTTTATAATGTTTTCTATTATTTCAATATATTTTTTATCTAACATTTTTTAATTTTCATCTCCTTTGAATCTTTATCATTATCACATGTTCGATATAGTAATTTACCATTTTTATATATTCCATATAAATTATACTTTTTATATTCTTTTATTAATTTTTTCTCAATTTTCATATACTACCTCTAAATTATTTCCATATTCAGCAATGCATATTGCATCTGCTTCATCATTATTTACATCAATTTTATATTCATCTTTAATATGCTGTATTGCATTTTGTTTAAATTCTTTTCTACATTTACCTTTTATGCCACATACACTACGCCACTCACTTGGTCTAGCTTGTACTACAAGTAACTCTTTTTTTCTAAATTCAACTAATAAATGATACAGTAGTCCTGCAAGTACTTTTGTTGTGCTTGCACTTCTTGTTACTGCTAAATCCTCTATTACTATAAATTCTATTTCTTTTGCTTTTATAATTTGTTTTATATGTTCTTCAATATAAATTATTTTATCCAATAAATCAGCTTTTTTTGGTGTCTTTATTGTTCCATAACTTATTAATCTTTTATTATCTAATACTGCATAACCTGTACTTGTAGTACTTGTATCTAAGCCTAATATTCTCATTTATATATCCTCCATTTATCATATATTTTTTATTGACTAATATATTTCCAAGTAAAACCATAAGCTGTTTTTCTTTTTCCATTACAACATCTAGTTATTAAATCATCATATATTTCTTTATCATATTTAGCTTTAAAATATTCTTTAATTTCCTTATGTAGTAACTTCTTACTCTTCCTAAATTACTAACTTCATATAATCCCTCATATCCTTTTATATCTTTCCATATTTCTTCCATACTCTCTAACCTATAAATAATTCTTTCCAAAAATCTCTATAAAATCTTCTACAGTCTTATTGTAATATTCTAAAAATCTTCTTTGTGCCATTTTTTTGATTTTTAAATCCCAATCTTTATTCATATGAATTGCTTGCTTTCCTAATCTGTGATGAATTTCACACAACCATATCTTTAAGCCGTATTTTTCACTCAATTTCCTATTTGCTGTTCCATAAAAAATATGATGTTCTTCACAATGAGGATTTTCACACATAAAACATTTTTTTGATTGTTGTATTATACTTTTCATTTCCAAGCCTCCTTATATCTTGCAATTTGTTCAGGTGTATCTGTTGGTATACCTAATTCTTTTGCATCTTCGACAACTCCATCAATAAATATACTCATCTCTTTTGTGTCATACTCGCTTGTACCTGTATATACTTTATAATGCTTAAATAACTTACCATTTAGCAGACTCTCGCCAGCTTCTTCATAATACTTTAAAAATTTACTCACATCTATATAATCATAAACACTTATCATTTGCGATTGTCCATATTTTTTTAACATTTCTAAATATACTTCTTCTTTACTTTTACTTAATACATTACCTATTTGAGTAATTATTTTCCAAGCATAATTATTGGCATTAATTCCTCTTTTTTCTCTATGCTTTTTAGCCTCTATATCAAGTAAATCAACATTTTCTAACTCTTCTATACTTGTTATATTATTATTTATTAAAAATGTTAATTTAGGTTTCTTTGTTATAAAATCTATACTAGTATCTATTAATTTACCTGTTAATTTCATTTTTATACCTCTTTTAATTTATAATGTAGGCACTCCTATACCATCTTGCTTGTATAAAAGTGCCTCTAATACTTTATTTAATTTCTTTAGTTAAATCTATTCCACTATCTAAATAGTCTTCAATTATAGCATTTCTTTTTATCTCATCTTCTCCAGCTTGCTTTAATGCTAATTGTCCAAATTTATATTTACTTGATTTATATATAACTTCTTGATTTTCAGGTACTACTTCTTTTATTTTTGGATTTTTATTATATAAATTATGCCAATCTGAACAAACACTATTAATAGTCTTTAATTTATTTTCTAACATTCCTAATTGTTGATAATTTAACTCATCTAATTCTGTCCAAGTTTGATTTCTAACTATTGTTTCAAGTTCTTGCTTTACTATTCCTTGTTTTCTCATCAAATCACCTATTGCAGTTTTTAGAATAGTTATAGCATCACTTTCAGTTATATACATTTTTTCGTATATCTCTATTTTTTTATTTAATAGTTTGTAGTCTTCAACTTTTTTTAATTCTTGTTCACTTGCTATTCCGTTATCTACTCCAAATCCACAAAATCCCAATGCTCTACCAACAGCTGAAGTTTCACAATTTTCTAACATACTTATTTTATTTACTAAGCCTTGCTTTTCTTCACTTGCATGTCCAGTTGCTAATAGTTCACTTTCATTATAAACTTTAGCAATCATAGTAACAGTATTATCTGTACTATTTATTATTTCAGTATTTATTCTTCCATTTGGATACACTTTTCTAAAAGCAATAATTCTTTCACTAACTCCTGCGTATTCTTTTCCTTTTATGTCAGTTTTTTTAATCTCACTATTCGCTTTTTCAATATCTTTATATTCAATCATTAAAATTTACTCCTCTCATATTCTAAATTTTGATATGCTAACTCCTCATCGCATTCTTTGTTATAATCTTGTATATAACTCTCAGCCTCTTCCTCTAATTCATCTTTTGCATCTTTTAAAGTTTCTAAAACTTCTTTATATTCATCTACTCCGTCTAACTCGCTTATTGCTAATTTTATGTTGTCATATGCATTGTTATATATTTCAACTAGTTCCCCATTAGTAAATTTCATATTAACCTCCTACATCATATAAACTTTCTAAAAATTCTTTTGTATATATTCTTTTTTCAATAATACTAAATCCTTGTTTTCTGTCAAAGTCAGCTACTTTTGGCATAAACTTTAATTTAAACATTAATTCTTCACATAGTTTTTTAAAATCTTCTAATGACATATTCTTGCATTTATCGTAATACATTCTAGTTATTTTTTTATTTTCATAAGCCTTATTGTTAAAATATTCACACAATTCTTTAAATTCATTATAAAACTCTTGTTTTCCCATATTTCCTCCTATAAATCCTTTACCCAGTCAGGAATATCATTGCTTTTAGATTTATTTTTTCTTTTAACTGCATCTACTACCCACTTTCGTATAGCTAGATAATGTGATTTAGCTTTATATCCTTTCATTTCGATATATTCATCTAGATATTTTATAAGCTCTTCCCAATTTTCAAAATCTTTCTGCAATTTCTGCAATTCTTCATCTTTCAGCAATACATGTTTATACTCTCCATATTTATGTTTGCTGGCTTTTGCAGTATCAACTGTAGAAACTTTTGTTTCGGAAGTTGCTATATTATAATCTATACTATCCTTACCTAACCTATCCTTACCTAACCTTACCTGTGTCGACGGCTCGTCCACGAATATGTCACATTTATTATTTTTTAACTTATATGATTTATTTTCATCAAGTTCTAAAAGTTCTTTTTCTTCTATATATTTAGTTTCGCTATATGTATCTTTTCTAATGTAATTATGTATTTTCCAATGTTTTATAACTACTATTCCACTATCAAATGGAATTATAAATTTTCTTAATGCTAATATACTTAAATCATCTTGCGTTGCTCCTATCATTCGCATGATTTTTTTAGGAGAATTTACAAAACCATCGTCATCAGCTCTCATTGCCAAATCATAATAAAGCAGTCTTGCACTTATTGGCATATCTAAAAAAGCATCACTATCTATAATCGTTTTTGCAAACATCCTTCTTTCTGCCATTTTCAACCTCCTAACTTATCATAAAAATTACAATATTTTAAACGTTTATAATATTTTCTAGTTAATATATCTTTTATTCTTTTACAATAAACATATTGTACTTTCCAATTTTTACTATACTTAAATTTCGCATATTTACATGTATTGCAGTTATACATATCAAATCACCTTATTTTTATTATTTGCCCTATTTGACAAATATAAGCTAATTTGATATAATAAATAATATAGATTTTATCTATGTTCTTATAGTGAGTTCATGTTGTCAGCAGGCTCACTTATTTTTATATCTTTTTCTATCACTCTCATTTCATCAAATTCAAAATCTAATAATTTAACTAATTCTTTTGTTATATCTTTTTTCTCTTTATAATTGTGAAATATATTATAAGTTCTTCTATGTATAATTTGCATTATCTCTAAAAAACTTTTTTGTGCTTCTTCAAATTCTTTCATATATCATCACCCCTCAATTCTTTAAACCATAAATCTATATTTTCTTTAGTTTTATTATACAAATATCTTTGATATGCTAATTCCATTAATTTAGTTTTTTTATTTAATCTTCTGTATTCTTCTATTCTACTTTTGCACATCTTGTTCCTCCGCAAGAATATACTTTTTAAATTTTACTTTAATTCCATTTCTATTTTTCTTAGTTATCCACTCTTCTTTAAATTTATATCCATCTTTTTTTAATTGATATATCTTATCTGATAATCTTGTATCTCCATAAAGTCTAATACTATCCCAACTTGTTAAACTCTTATATTTAAGAAAATGTTCTAATATTATTTGTTTTTGTGTTTTCATATATCTTCTTACCTACCCCTCTAAAATATATTTTTCTATTTTATTATAAATACTGTAGCCTTTACCAAATATCTTTTTACTAATTTGATACACTACTGTTTGTACTATTCCTGCAAATACAACAGCTATTATTACTGCTCTTACACTTGCTATTAAAATTGCTATTATTAATTCTCTATTACTTAGTAAATATTCCACATATCTCACCTCCTTTTACATTGTTAATAAACTTTGCTGTAAAACTTGTGTAATGAGTTCATTAGAAATATTATTTTCTATTTTCTTTTGAATCTCATCTACTGATATTCCTAAAACCCATAAATCTAAAACTAATTTACTAAATAAATAACCACCTCTAAAATATCTACAAGGTATTTCTTTCTGCCTAATTGCTCTACGCATTGTTTGCTCAGTTCTTCCACAATATTTACAAGCTTCTGTTAAGTTTAATAATTTATTTTCCACATTTTCCACCTTCTTTCTTTTACACCTCATCTATGCTATAATGTAACTAGGAGGTGATTGTTATGGCTAAAACCAAATCTAGTACACATGGCAAGCAGCAAAAGAAAATAGTTACAGTAAAGCCTTACAAAAAATCTGATGGTACTAAAGTTCCAGCACATAGACGTTCTACACCAAATTAGTATTATCTTTTAAGACTTGGTACAAGGTACTCGCAATACTTTGTACTTTTTGTTCATCGTTATTTAAATCATCGAAACCTAACTTTTCTAATATTCCATGCAAAATTTCATGTATTAATATTTCTTTTTTTAAATCTTCATTTAATTCCTTTTCTAACTTTATTACTTGCTCTATGTAATCTATCTCGCCTAATACACGTTTTCCTTTATCTATTTGCTCTACTTCTAGCACCGTATATTCCGTTGCCATAATTTTTACTTTATTCATCTACTCACCCCTTTCTTTATATTTTATTTAACTATAGCGACAATTTTATTTTAAAAAAAATATTAGACTTTTATTTAAACAATTACATATATTTATATATTCTTTAATTGTTATCGGTGAAAGACCTAATTCCTTTTTCCCATATGTAGATATAGATTTGTAATTTAAATACTCAGACATATCTTTTAATGTTTTTCCTTCTTCTATTCTAGTATCTCTTATTTTTTTTAAAATATCTTTTTCAATCATTTTTTCACCTCTCTTTTTCTTTACACGACAATTATACACTATATTATTTTTACTGTCAAGACAAATTTATAAAAAATTTTATTACTGCGACAATTATGTAAATTTTATTGACAAGAAAATTTAAAAATGCTATAATTTTATTGTAGAGAAAATTTTTTTAAAAGGTGATATTATGAATAATGAAAGAAACTTAATGGGTAAGAGAATAAAAGAAAGAAGAAAATTAGCCAATCTCTCTCAAACAGAGTTAGGTGATAAGATTGGAGTAACTTATGCTACAATATCGAAATACGAAAGTGGTGAAATTAAAAGTATTGATGCAACAATATTAAACAATATAGCAAAATATACAAATACTGATATTAATTATTTTTTACTTAATACTGATACTCCAAACACTAATATAGCTAATAAAGATTTATTTATGGCGGCTTCTTCAGATATAGATTTAGCAAAACTTTCTAAAATAAATTCAAAAAAGAAAGAAATGATTGAAAAAACAACTAATGAAATGATAGAAATGTTTTACGATGAGTTTGGTAAAAAGGAGTAATAAAAGGAGCAATATATGGAAAATGAACAAATAGATATTTTCAATACAAATGATACAAATACTATTAAAAAATCAAAAGATGAAGTTCAAAAAATAATCAAACCATACAAAAAATATATAAATTTCTATAAAATAATTATGGAACCATCTTTAAAACCATTAAATGTTCAAGATAGCCAATTATTAAAAGAAACTTGTGAAAATCCATTTAGTAAGCAAAATACTATATCTTCTGATGGTATTAATATAGATTGTTTGGAAAAAGGAGATTCTTATTTTTTTGGATGTTTGCATAAAAGTAGCCCAATAGACATATTGACAGAAATAAAAAGTACAATTGATGGAGAAGACTTAAATTTAGATGAATTAATATTTGAACATATAACATATTTTTATATTGATTATAAAAATATGTGTATGTCAGTAATAAAAACTCAAAGAATACAAAATTCGGCGTTGCTTATAGCTAAAGTTATTTTTGATAAATCAGGTTATAATTTTAATATCTATCCTTTTAAAAAAGAACAAAATGAAATTGAACAGATGTTAGCAACAGGTTATAAATTAACTTTTGTAGATGTTGATAAAGATTTTGTAATTTTGGACGAATTAAAAGATGACGATTGTGAACTATCACAATTTCATATAGAAGTAAATTTCAAAAAAAATTCAAAAAAATTTGTTCCAAATATAATAAAAAAATATAAATCAAACGAAAAAGTAAAAAAATTATCAATATCTACTGATAATGAAGATATTGATATATTAAAAAATACTTTCACTAAACAAGTTGCTATTAATTTGAGCAAAGATTATAAACAAGATTTAGATAGCATTAAAATATCATTAAGAGATGAATTACTCAAAATTATAAATAACTAATTTATATATATAACGGGCTGAAATAATTGTATTTTCTAATCCTAAAATAAAAAATATTAAAACTAATATTTTTGGTGATTGAAATATCCAACAAAATATTGATGTTATTAATGCAAATATTCCACAAAATATACATCTACTAAAAATAATATGATGCTTATATTTTTTAAATCTAAGCATAACTCTAGTGTCTTTTGGGAAACTTAAAAAAACAGTAATAGCAGTCAGTAAAAAACCTATTAAACTACCAGATATTTGAACAATAGTTTCACTAAAATTACTTGCTAAATTAACATTAATATTAAAATATTTTAAAATAAGTATTACAATAAATAATAATATAATAGTAATTATAGGATAAGATATATAACAGTATTTTTCCAATATTTTTGATTTCATTATTATCACCATAATTATTATATATTATAAAAAATAAAATATCAATAAAATTATATAAAAGAACAAAAGTTTTTTACCAAAGATAACAGCACTACAAAATAAGTAGTGCTACTATATGGCTTTACTAAAAGAACATTTGTTTTATATATAGACAAATTTCGACAAATAAATTAATAATTTTATTATATATTTTTACTAAAGAAGGAGTTGATATACAAATGAAAACACTAGAAGAATTATATACATATGCAAATAATGAAAATATAAAAATAAAAAATTATGATTTTGGAGGTGATTTTTGGAAAGGAAATTGTATATATGATAACTATAATAATTGTATGATTTTTTTAAATGATTCTATAAATAACATAGATTTAAAATGTACTCTCGCTCATGAAATAGGACATTTTAAAAAAGGTATAATTCAAAATAACATATTATCTAATAAATATAGGGATGTTCTAATTCGTTCTATAAACGATTTTAGAGCAAATAAATGGGCTACCCTACAACTTATACCATTTAAAACTTTCAAATCATTTTTAGGTACAAATAAAAGCAAATTTGATATAGCTAATGAATTGGAAGTTACAGAAGATTTAGTTGAATTTGCCTATCAACTATATGAGCCTTTACTTTATGAATATAAAATAATTTAAGTGTGCTACTACTAATTTTAAAAAATAAGGAGTGATAATATGGTAAAACCTCATATAAGGAAAGATGGAAGATGGTATGCTTCTATTTATATAGGTAAAGATATATTTAATAAAAAATCATACAAATACATTTATGGAAAAAGTTATGATGATTGTGAAAAAAATATTATAGATTTTTTATACAAAAAAGAAAATAATTTAATAAATTTAACTGATGAAAAAGAAGATATAAAAGAAAAATGTTTTATTGAAGCGTTTGAAGATTTTATTGAAGAAAAGGTTAATAATAAAAAAATTAATATTAGAACAAAAGAAGATTATTTAGGATGTGTAAATAAAAACTTATCTAGTTTAAAAAATATAAAAATAAAAGATTTAAATTTAGAAATGTTTAAAATTTTATTTGACAAAATAAAAAATAATGATGGTGATAAGTTAGTAAATAGAATATATAAAATTATAAAACCTTTTTTAACAAAATTATCTAAAACCAAAAAAATTGAATATAATTTTTTAGATGAAATTATATTACCAAAAGTTACAAATAAAAAACATGCGAAATGCGATGATAAAACACTTGAAATATTAATTGATTTATTAAAAAAAGAACCAAAAAGACAATATTTATATAATATAATACTTATAGAGGCTTTTTGTGGAACAAGAATATCAGAAACTTTAGCGATAGATTATACAAAAAGCATTGATTTTGACAAAAAAATATTAAAAATTTTTCAACAACAAGTAAAAATAAAAGGACAAGGTTATACCATAGAGAAAAATCTAAAAACAGATAAAGGGAAAAGATATATACCTTTATTAGATATTTTCATTAATGAAATAAAATCATTATATGCTAAACAAGAAATGTATTTTAAATTAAATAATATAGTAAAAAATCCCAAATATTCTACACTTTTAATTTTAAATGATAAAGGTGATATGGTAAAGGAAAATACAGCTCATAGACATTGGAAAGAATTTATAAATAAATATAAAGATATATATAATATTAATGAAGATATAACATTTCATAGCTTTAGAAGATATTTTGCAACTTGGCTTATGAAAAATGGTATTCCTGATAATGTTGCAAAAGATTTTCTAGGACATACAAATATAGAAATGACACAATATTATCAAGATAGTGATTTTGAATATAATGTTGAACAATTTAACAAAATAAAACCAAATATATCTATATAATACTTGTCAAATGTACTTGTCAAATATACTTGTCAAACAAAATTTTGACAAGTATATAAATAAAAAGAAATGTTAAAAAATCAACATTTCTTTTCGAACAATTTTTATATTGGCGGAGAAGGAGGGGTTCGAACCCTCGCGCCCCTAACGAGACCTAACAGTTTAGCAAACTGTCCCCTTCACCACTTGGGTACTTCTCCAAAAAAAATGGCGGAAGAGGTAGGATTCGAACCCACGGTGCCTTTCGACATCACCAGTTTTCAAGACTGGCTCCTTAAACCACTCGGACACTCTTCCACATAGTTACAAATATAATTATACCAGTTTTTAATAATTTGTCAATACTTTTAAAAGAAAAAGAGAAAATTAAAAATAATTTTCTCTTTTATGAATGTTAATATAACTTATTAATTAATCTATTAAGTTGTGATATATATTCATCTTCTGTAAGCAAAGTTTCATTTTCATTATTACTTCCAATTGAATGAAATAAATAATAATCTTTAAATGAATTAAGAGAAAATCTAAATACATCATTTTCTAATAAACAATCATAAGCTTTTGTAATTAAATTTTCATATTCTTTGCTATTTCTAGTTATTGGTTTTCCTTGCCAATATACTTTTCCTGTACTTCTCCAATCTGGTAAAGCACTTCTCATTTTATAGGCCATATAACCGCTATAGTCAGAACATATTTTTATTTGCAAACTTTTTTCTTTTACACGTAAAGATTGTATAAAGCTCTCCATTGATAAGCACACAATATTATCAATTTCAAATTTATGTGGAAATAAATTTGATAATGGTGCAGATACTTCATCTTTATATGATATATCAAGGACTTTAGTATGATATTTGCATCTTTCACAAAAAAACTCTTTACATCCTTTCAAATCATCATAATATGGAGTTCCACAGTTTTTACAGACTATTACTTTCATAATACATACTCCTTTACTAAAATAGTATTAAATATAACTTCGGTATGCATTATATCACATATTTTATTTAAAATCAAATTCTTATATATCTATATTAAATTTACTTAGTAAGTTTTCTAATCCTTCTTTATCATCATATTCTATAATTAGTTTTTGGTGTGATTTTGTATAATCTAATTTTACTTTATATCCAAAATAATTTTTTAATTTGTTTTCAAGATTTTTATAATACACTGATTTAGGCTCTTTTTTTTCTGGCTTTCTAACATATTCTTCACTACCATAAACTAACTTTTCTACATCTCTTACAGTAAGTTTTTTTTCAATAGCTTTATTTGCTATTTCTAATTGCCTTTTTTTACTATTAAGTGCAAGTAATGCTCTAGCCTGCCCTTCTACTAACTTTCCATCTAATATATATCCAAGGATTTCATCTGGAAGTTTTAATAGTCTTACAATATTTGAAATAGTAGATACATTCTTTCCTGTTATTTTTGCTACTTCTGATTGACTACATTTTTCAATATCCATTAACTCTTTAATAGCCCTAGCAACTTCAACTATATTTAAATCTTCTCTTTGGATATTTTCTATTAAAGCTATTTGCTTTTTTTTATTCTCATCATACTCTTTTATAATAGCAGGAATTTTCTTAAGTCCTGCTTTTTTGGCAGCTCTCCAACGTCTTTCTCCTGCTACAATAGCATACCCATCTTCATTTTTTACTACTAAAATAGGTTGTATTACACCATGCTCTTTAATTGAATTTGAAAGTTCGTCTAATTTTTCTTCATCAAATATTTTTCTTGGCTGACCTTTCATAGGCTCTATATCAACAATATTTAATTCAACTACTTTTTCTAATTCTTTATTATCTTTTTTTGATATAACACTATCTAATACTTCTACATCATTACCAAAAAAAGCATCTAATCCTTTTCCCAATCCTTTTTTTTCTTTTGTCATTACTTATCCTCCTTTTCATTAATTTTTAAAAGTTCTTTTGCAAGCTTTTTATATGTTTCAGCACCTTTAGAATCTGGTGCATATAAATTTATAGGTAAAGCGTGACTTGGAGCTTCACTTAAACGTATATTTCTAGGTATTATTGTCTGAAAAACTTTATTTCCAAAATATTTTTCTACTTCTTCTCCAACTTGTGAAGATAAATTAGTTCTTGAATCAAACATTGTAAGAACAACACCTTCTACTTTAATATTAGGATTTAAATGTTTTTTTACAAGATTTATTGTATTTATAAGTTGTCCTAAACCTTCTAAAGCATAATATTCACATTGTATAGGTACAAGAACGCTATCAGAAGCTGTAAAAGAATTAAGAGTAATAAGTCCCAAAGAAGGTGGACAATCAATAAATATATAATCAAATTCTTCTTTTATTGTATCTATTGCCATCTTAAGTCTAGTCTCTCTTGAAACCATTGATACAAGCTCGATTTCAGCTCCTGCTAAATTTATATTTGCAGGACATACTTTTAAATTCTTTATCATAGTTTGCATTATTGTATCTTTTATATCTATTTCGTCTACTAAAACATTATATATTGATTTATCATTTTTTGCACTAATACCTAATCCACTTGTTGCATTTCCTTGTGGATCTATGTCTATTAATAAAACTTTTTTTCCTTTACTTGCTATACAAGCACTTAAATTAACTGCAGTAGTAGTCTTTCCCACTCCACCTTTTTGATTTGCTATTGATATTACTTTTGCCATAATTACACCTCTTATGATATTATACAACATGTATATAAAAAAATAAAGAGAAAAGTAGAATTTTTTCTTTTCTCTTTATTTAATTATAATGGCTTTTTCTTTATTTTTCCATAATTTCTTGGATATTTATTATTTGTAGATTTATTTTTTATTATTTCTAATATATATCTATTATATTCTTCTTTTTCAACCATATATTTGTATTCATGTATATTATTAATTTTTGAATCTAATACATTAAAAGCATTATTTGAATTTTTTATTTCATCTTCAAATTTATTTCCTTTTAAGAAAAGACATTTACCATTTACTTTTAAAAATGGTATACCATACTCTAATAATATATTAAGTGGTGCTACTGCTCTTGATACAACATAATCGTACTTTTCTCTATATTCTTCTTTTATTCCAAATTCTTCTGCTCTTGCATGAATAATTTTAACATTAGATAAACCTAAATTTTCTACTACATTTTCTAAAAAATTAATTCTTTTATTTAAAGCATCCATAAGTGTAACATTTACTTTTTTATCAAAATATATAGCTATAACTAATCCTGGAAATCCAGCACCTGTGCCAATATCAATTACACTTTTATTTTCTTCTATATATTTAATAACTTCTAAGCAATCTATAAAATGTTTCATAATAATATCGTAATCTCCAGTAATAGAAGTTAAATTCACCTTTTCATTCCAACTAATTAATAAATCTTTATAAACTTTAAACTTTTCTAATTTTGCTTTATCTAAATTAATATTTATATTTTTAGCTTGATTATATAACTCTTTTTCAAAATCAAACTTTTCATATGAAATATCTTTCATAACATCACCCCGTATTTTCACGTGAAACATTATAATTTATTTTGATTAAGATAAATAAGTAAAACCGATATATCTGCTGGTGAAACTCCAGATATTCTTGAAGCTTGTCCCACTGATAAAGGCTTTTGCTTGTTTAATTTTTGTCTTGCTTCTAAAGATAAACCTTTTATATCTTCATAATTAATTTCTTGCTTTAACTTTTTATTTTCAAGCTTCTTAAATTCTTCAATCTGTTCTAATTGAAGTTTTATATATCCCTCATATTTAATCTTAATTTCTACTTCTTCAATTACAGAATCTGGTAATTTTACTCTATCTTTATCAAAAAACTCTGTATTGGCATAATTTAATTCACTTCTCTTTAATAAATCGCTCATTTTAATTCCAGTTTGTAATTTTGAACTATTCAATTTTTCAAGATAAGAATTATTTTCTTCATTAGGTTTTATGCTAGTATTGTTAAGTCTTTTTATTTCTTCTTCGATCATTTTTTGTTTTTTAAGAAAATTATTATATCTATCTTCTGATATAAGGCCTATATCATACCCTATTGGAGTAAGTCTTTCATCAGCATTATCTTGTCTTAACATTAATCTATATTCTGCACGTGAAGTCATCATTCTATATGGTTCATTAGTACCTTTTGTTACTAAATCATCAATTAAAACACCAATATAAGCTTCTGATCTATCAAGAATTATTGGATCTTTATTATCAATCTTTCTTGTTGCATTAATTCCAGCAATTATACCTTGTGCTGCTGCCTCTTCATATCCAGAACTACCATTAACTTGACCTGCAAAAAATAATCCATCTATTCCTTTATATTCTAAACTTAACTTAAGATTCGTAGAATCAATACAATCATATTCAATTGCATATGCAGGTCTCATAAGTTTAGCATCCTCTAAACCTGGAATAGTCCTATACATCTGTATTTGAATTTCTTCAGGAAGAGATGATGACATTCCTTGTATATACATCTCAGAAGTCTTTTCTCCTAAAGGTTCAATAAACAATTGATGTCTTTCTTTATCTCTAAATCTTACGACTTTATCTTCAATAGAAGGACAGTATCTAGGTCCAATACCATGAATTTTGCCACTATATATAGGTGATTTATCTAAATTATCTAAAATAATTTTATGTGTTTCTTCATTTGTATAAGTAAGATAACAATCAACTTGATCTTTAGATTTTATATCATCATTATCTTCATTTTCAAAAGAAAATGGAACAATTTTATTATCACCATGTTGTACTTCCATTTTATCAAAATTCATAATATTAGCATTAATTCTTGCTGGAGTACCAGTCTTAAATCTTCTTAATTTTACACCAATATTTAGTAAACTCTGTGATAAATCATTTGCAGGAAAAACACCATCTGGTCCACTTTCATATGATATATCACCGATAATTACTTTTCCTTTTAAATATGTACCTGTTGCTATTATAATTTGACTTGCATAAACTGTAGCACCAATTTTAGTTTTTACACCTATAACCTTATCTTTTTTATCATTTACTAAAATTTCTACAATTTCAGCTTGATACAAATCAAGATTTTCTTGATTTTCAAGTGTTCTTTTCATTTCAATATGATACATTTTTCTATCTGCTTGTATTCTTAATGAATGAACTGCGGGTCCTTTAGATAAATTTAACATTTTAGATTGAATAAAAGTTTTATCAGCATTCTTTGCCATTTCTCCACCTAAAGCATCAATTTCTCTTACTAAATGTCCTTTAGAAGTTCCCCCAATACTTGGATTACATGGCATATTTGCCAATGTTTCCATATTTATTACAAAAAGTGCAGTCTTTTTTTTAAGTCTTGCACTTGCAAGTGCTGCTTCACACCCTGCATGACCTGCACCAACTACTATAACATCATAATTACCAAGTGAATAACTCATATATATCACCTACTTTCCTATACAAAACTTTTCAAATATTTTATTAATAATATCTTCTGAAACATTTGAACCAATTATTTGTCCTAAACTATCAGAAGCGCTTTTAATAACTATTGAAACAATATCAATAGGCTCATTATTTAAAATTTGTATTTTTGCTTTTTCTAAATCATTAACTGCTTTTTTTAACAGATCCTTATGTCTTTGATTTGTTATTATAAGCTCATTTTCAAAATCTAAATCATTTGAATAAAATATTTCTTCTATCTTATTTTTAAGTTCCTCTACACCAGTTTTATTTAGTATAGACATCTGTATTACTTCATCAATATCAATTTCCTTTAATTTTTTAATAATGGCATCAAATTTCAATTTATCTTTTTTATCAACCTTATTTATTACCACAATTAAATTTATTTGCTTATTTTTGATTTTAGAAAGAATTTCTATATCTTTATCTTCAATTTCGTCTTCACAGTTCAAAATATATATAACAAGATCAGTCTCATCAATTTTTTCTATACTCTTTTTAACACCAATCTTTTCAACTATATCTTCAGTATCTCTTATACCTGCAGTATCTGAAATATTTAATATAATATTACCAATATTAATTCTTTCTTCTATAATATCACGTGTAGTACCTGGTATATCAGTAACTATTGCTTTTTCTGTTTTTGCAAGTAAATTTAAAAGAGATGATTTTCCTACATTAGGTTTTCCTAATATTGTTACATTTACACCATCATTTATATACTTTCCGTGATCATATGTTTTTATAATATTATTAATATCTATTATTTTTTTATCAATTAAATTAATTATCTTATTATTTTCTAATTCTTCATAATCATATTCAGGATAATCTACACTTACTTCAATATTAGCAAGTAAAAGTATCAATTCTTCTCTTAATTCTTTTACTTTATTATATAAATCTCCTTCTAAATTATTTGAAGCTATCCTTGCTTGAGTACTATTTTTAGAATTAATTAAATTAATAACAGCTTCAGCTTTAGTTAAATCCATTTTTCCATTTAAAAAAGCCCTTTTTGAAAATTCTCCTGCCTCAGCAAGCCTTGCACCATTTTCTAATACAAGTTCTAATATTTCTTTAGTAATTTGATTTCCACCATGACAATTAATTTCACATACATCTTCCCCTGTATATGATTTAGGACTTTTAAAATATGAAACAAGAACTGTATCTAATATTATATTATCTTTCTTTATTTTACCATATATTATATTATTAGGCTTTATCTCATATGAAGTAATAAATATTTTTTTTATAATATTAAGACTATTTTCACCACTTATTCTAATAATACTTATTCCACTATTTGAAAGTGAGGTTGCTATTGCAGCAATTGTATCCGTTGACATAAAGATTTTTCCTTTCCTATATAAAAGTCAGCATAAGCTGACCTTTTTTTAATTATATTTCTTTTTAATTACAACTCTTCTTCTTGGCTCTTCACCTTGAGATTCGGTTTCTACATCATTTCTTTTTGCAAGTTCTGTATGAATAATTAATCTTTCATATGCAGACATCGGTTCAAGTCTTATTGGTTTCCTAAATTTTATAACATTATTTGCCATTTTATTTGCAAGTACTTTTAATTTTTCCTCTTTTCTTTTTTTGTAATCATTTACTTCTACAAATACTTTTGCATTATCTTCATCTTCCCTTTGTAACATTGCATTAAGTAATGATTGAAAAGATTCAATTGTTTTTCCTTTATATCCTATTAAATGTGATACTTTATCTCCAGTTATATAAAGATTTACTTGATTTTTTCCCTTCTCAATAGTATATTTAATATCTTTATCATTAGTTATATCAAATATATCTTTTAAAATCTTATCTAATTTTTTTATTGTATTTTCTGCTTGTTCATCAGTTATTTTTTTATCTACAGTAAGTCTAACTTTTGCCATTTTAGCAGATAATATTCCAAGTACACCACCAGAAGTTGCTTCTTCCAATACTTCTATTTTTACATCGTCACGAGAAACCTTTAACTCTTCAAGTCCTTTTCTAATTGCTTCTTCTGTATTTTTCCCGATTTGTTCAGTTACTCTTTTCATTAAATTTTACCTCCTTTTTCTAACGCTAATATTTTTTCTTTGTCCTTTTTTACAATTTTACTAATTATTAATTGTTGAACTATTTGTAATATATTACCAAATAGCCAATATACTCCTAATGCTAAAGGCATAGTGTAAGATATAAAACCTGATAATATAGGTAACATTAAATTTGTTGTCTTTTGCATTTCTTCTTGTTCAGGAGTATTATTTGATGTTTTCTGAGTAATCTTATTTTGTATAAATGAAAAAGCAATAGTAAGTATCGGTATTAATAATGATATTGGATTTGCTTTTTTACTTTCATCTTTACTAAATACTGTAGATGGAACATCTCCTAAATTTATTCCAGGAATATTTTCCATATTAATTAAATTTTTTTCCTTTGCTATTACAAGTTCACTTGACTGTATTTCTTTATCATTTACATCTTCTTTGTTTAATATCTCTTGTGTATAAGTTTTTATTTCATCTTTAGGTGTTTGAGTTATATATGTCAATGGTTGCCTTACTATATAAAACATAGCAAAAATTATAGGAATTTGTATAATTAATGGTAAACATCCAGATAAAGGATTAACTTTATTTTCTTTATACAAATTAAGTAATTCTTCAGTTTGTTTTTCTTTATCATTTTTATATTTATCTTGAATTTCTTTTTGTTTTGCAGCCATTTTATTCATTTTTTCCATAGATTTTATTTGACCAAATGTTAATGGAAAAAGTACTATTTTAGTAAAAAATGTAAAAATTAATATTGTAATTAAATAATTATTACCAACTATATCATAAAAAAATCTAATTATATAGCCTAAAAATGATGCTATTGCTTGTATCATCTATTATACCTCATTTCATTTCAAATAATCTATTCCACCATGTGAAAAAGGATTACATCTTAATATTCTATATATACCTAATATATTTCCTTTAATTATACCATATTTGTCAACTGCTTGTTTCATATATTCAGAACATGTAGGATAATATTTACAATTATTTCCTAACATAGGTGAAATGTACTTTTTATAAAGATTTAATAAAAAAATCTCTACTTTTCTTGGAATTCTTATCAAAAATTTAAAAATAAATATAAATTTATTCATATATTTTCAACTCCTTGAAACATTTTTTTATATCCTCAGAAATTTTATTATAATCAACATCTTTAAATAAACAAGTTTTCTTAAATAATATAACTATACTATAATTTTTCTTTAATTTGTCTTCCTCATTTTTGTATATTTCTCTTACCCATCTTTTAAGTTTATTTCTATTAACACTATTACCATTTTTTTTAGATACACATATACCTAAATAATTATTATTATCTATATGCTCCTTATTTATTTTTTTATTAGATAAATGTACAACTAAATATTTGCCTTTTGCATATCTTCCCTTTTTTAAAATATATCTAAAAACTTTATTTTCTTTAATTATTAATGTTGATTTCATTTTTCTCCTTCATATAAAAAATAACATAAAGTGGATATGAAAAACATACCCACTTTACTAAAGTAGTCTTAAGCACTTAAAACTTTTCTTCCTTTTTGACGTCTACTTTTTAAAACTTTACGTCCAGCAGATGTACTCATTCTTTTTCTAAAACCATGTACTTTTTGTGTATGTATCTTTTTTGGTTGAAATGTTCTTTTCATCGTTTTTCCTCCTTGTATAATATCAAAATGTAATAAAAACTTACATTACATTATTAACTAATCAAAGTGTTATCATTATACAATAAATATTCTTATTTGTCAATAATTTAAAAAAATATTTTTTAATTATGTATATCTAATAATAATTTACAATTATTAAAATAATATTTTTTGTTATTTAAAAAAGTTATCCACAGTTTATTAACAATTATTTTTAATAATATTATTAATTTTTAAATAATATAAATTTCATAAAAAAATTTTTAAAATATTGATTTTTTAAACATTTAATGATATATTAGAATAAATAAAATTTTATAATAATTTTTGCATGTAAAAAATTAATCCACAGCAATTATGTAAAACATATTTATTGTTTATATTATTTTGTCGAAAAGTTATCAACATATGTGGATAACTCTGTGGATAACTTTAAAAAAACATGCGTTTTAAGAAAGGTGGTTGTATGGAAAATAACTTTATGAAAATATGGTCCCAAGCCTTAGAAATACTGCAAGAAGAGATATCCCCTGTAGGATATAAAACTTACGTTGAAGTAATGGTTCCAAGAATTGTGGATAACAATACTTTATGTTTTTTATCTCCTTCAAATTATCATATAGATGTTTGCAAAAAAAGATATCTTGATTTAATAGAAAATACTTTAAGTTTTTTAACAAAAAAATCATATAATATAACATTTGAAGCAAAAGAAATTATACCAGATAATCCAGATGAAGAAGATAATAATATTTCTAATTTCCAAACACCAAAAGATAACACTATCGATATTGAAAAAGCTGATAATAAAAATACTACAGATAATATTGATAATAAATCAACAAATGATAATAAAGTTGATGATTCTAGACTTAATTCAAGATACACTTTTGATAATTTTATAATAGGCTCAAATAATAGATTTGCACATGCGGCTGCAGTTGCTGTATCAGAAAGTCCAGGAAAAAAATATAATCCATTATTTATATATGGAGGAGTAGGTCTTGGAAAAACACATTTAATGCAAGCAATTGGAAATGCTATGTATAAATCAAATCCTAATTTAAAAATGATTTATGCTACTGGTGAATTATTTGCAAATGAGTTAGTATCAGCAATTATGACAGATAAAAATGAATCTTTTAGAAAAAAATATAGAAATATAGATTTGTTATTAATAGATGATATACAATTTCTAGCAGGTAAAGAAAAATGTCAAGAAGAATTTTTTCATACTTTTAATACATTATTTGAAAGTGGAAAACAAATTGTACTTACTTCTGAAAAACCACCAAAGGAGATACCATTACTAGAAGATAGATTAAAAACAAGATTTGAAATGGGACTTTCTGTTGATATTCAAGCACCAGATTATGAAACACGTCTTGCAATTTTAAGAAAAAAAGCTGAAAAAGAAAGATATATAATAAATGATGATATACTAGTAAGAATAGCAACTAAAGTAAAATCAAATATTAGAGAATTAGAAGGTGTCTTTAATAAATTAGTAGCTTACACATCATTTACAAAAAATGATCTTACAACAGAAATAGTAGATAATACAATCGAATCTATATTAGTAAAAAATACTAAAATATTAACAAGTAAATTAATTATGCAAGTAGTATGTAAATTCTTTAATATAAAAGTTAATGATATAGTTAGTGATAAAAGATCTAATAATGTAGCTTATCCTAGACAAATAGCAATGTATCTATGTAGAGAAGTAGCTAATATGTCATTTCCTAGTATTGGTAAAGATTTTGGAGGAAGAGATCATTCAACAGTATTACATGCATATTCAAAAATAAAAGATGAATATGAAAATAATTCTGAAACCAAAGATTTAATTGAAGATATAAAAAAAGCTTTATCTGTTGCGGATTAGAATGCAATATTACAATATTATTACAAAAATATTTCAGTTTAATTACTAAGTAAAAATTATCCACATGTATAAGTGGATAACTATGTTAATAAAATGTGTATAACTTTTAAAAATAAAAATAATCCACAGTAAACAAATATTCTGTGGACAAATTTTACAAGTTATCCACAGAGTTATACACAACTATAAATCCAGTAATGTTATAGGTTAGATGTGGTTTTCCACATAATCCACAATACCTACTACTACTACTACTATATTATATAATATAAAATATATATATTATATACATGTTAGTGCAAATTTAATTTGTGTTAATAATGTGGATAAAAAATAAAAAAAGGAGAATAACTATGAATATAAAATGTAATTTAAAAGAATTAATAAATGGATTAAACATTGTATCTAAAACATCAATATCAAAAACAACAATGCCTATACTTGAAGGAGTTCTTATAGAAGCAGATAATAATGAATTAAAATTAACAACTAATGATCTTGAAATTGGAACACAACATACTATGAAATGTAATGTTACTCAATCAGGAAAAACTGTAGTTGATATAAAAACTTTAAATGAAATTATAAGAAGACTTGAAGATGAAGAAGTAGAAATTTTAGTAGAAGATAATTTATTTGTTTTAAAATCTGTAAATGGAGTTTTTAAACTTGCAACAATGAATGCAAATGAATTTCCTAAATTACCAATATTTAATATTGAAAATTCAATAAGTATAAAACAAAAAACATTAAAAGATATGATAAGAAGAACATTATTTGCTGTAAGTACAGATGAAAATAGACCAATATATAATGGAGCTTTATTAAAAATTGAAAATAATATTCTTACAATTGTTGCAGTAGATGGTTTTAGACTTGCTTTAAGAAAAAATATAAGTGAAAATAATATAGATGATTTTAAAGTTATAATACCTGGTAAAGTTTTAGCTGAATTATTAAAAGTATTAAGTGATGAAGATGATGAAAGTGTAAAAATTGGTGTTAATAAAAATCAAGCTTTATTTGAAATGGGACAAAGTATATTAATTAGTAGAATAATAGAAGGAGAATTTTTAAACTATAATACAATAATACCTGATTCATATGAAACAAAAATAAGAGTAAAAACTAAAAATTTATTAGATTCTTTTGAAAGAGTTGCCTTATTTGCTAAAGAAAATAAAGAAAAAGATAGAAAATCACCTTTAAAAATGAATATAGGAATAGATGGAATTATTCTTAGTTGTGTAAGTGAAACAGGAGATGCAAAAGAAGGAGTACAAGCTGTTGTTGAAGGAAAAGACATTGAAATAGGTTTTAATCCTAGATATGTTATAGATGCTTTAAAAGTAATAGATGATACTGAAATATGTATAGAATTTACTTCAAGTATTTCACCAGTTCTTATAAAACCTGTTAATAAAAATGAATATATTTATGTTGTATTACCTATAAAATTAAGACAAAATTAATTATAAAAAATAATAAATAGCAGAAAAGAATATCTTTTCTGCTAAATTTAAAAGAGGGAGAATATGTACTTAGAAAAATTAATATTAAATAACTTTAGAAATTATGAATATCAGCAAATTGATTTTATAAAAGGAATTAATTTTTTTGAAGGTAATAATGCTCAAGGAAAAACAAATATTATTGAAGCAATATATATGTGTGCATTTGGTAAATCATATAGAACAATAAAAGATTTAGAAACTGTAAAATTTAGTACAGACTTTTGTAGAATTAATTTGATGTATAATAAAGATAATATAAAAAAAGAGATAGAGTTATATATTGATAAAAATAATAAAAAACAAATAAAAAAAGATGGAGTAAAAATAAATAGAATTTCAAACCATGTAGGAGAAATACCTTTAGTTATTTTTTCTCCTGATAGTTTAAATATTGTAAAAGGTGCACCTATAAAAAGAAGATCATTTATTGATATGATATGTTCACAACTTTCAAAGTCATATTTAATTAATTTACAAGAATATAATAAATGTTTAAAAATAAAAAATTCTATCCTAAAAAATGAAAATATTGATAAAGAATACATATATGTTTTACATGAAAAAATGAGTGAATATATATATAATATTGTAAAATTTAGAAAAAATGTAATTCAAAATATATTAAAAAAAGCTGTATTAATACATAAAGATATAACAAATCAAAAAGAAAATTTAGATTTAATATATTCTTCAGATTTTTTAGATTTAGATAAAGAAAATATAAAAAAAATACTAGATTCACATTTATATATAGATATTTTAAGAAAAGTATCAATTAAAGGTATACAAAAAGATGATATAATAATAAAAATTAATGATATGGAAGTACAAAAATATGGATCTCAAGGTCAAAATAGAACTGTAATGTTAGTTTTAAAACTTGCTAATTTTGAAGTTTTAAAAGAATTAAAAGAAGAAGAGCCAATATTACTTTTAGATGATATAATGTCTGAACTTGATGAAAATAGAATAAATTTTTTATTAAAATATATAGAAAATTATCAAAGTATTATAACAACAACTGATAGTAGTTTTATTAAAAATATAGAAAATATAAAAATTTCAAAAGTTTCAAATGGAAGACTTGAAATTTAATGTTAAGTTGTGATATAAATATATAAGTTATAAGGAGAGGAATAAGATATGGCAAAATATGATGAAAATCAAATACAGGTTTTAGAAGGATTAGAAGCAGTTAGAAAAAGACCTGGTATGTATATAGGTAGTGTATCTGAAAGAGGACTTCATCATTTAGTATACGAGATTGTTGATAATAGTGTTGATGAAGCGTTAGCTGGTTATTGTACAGAAATAAATGTTGAAATTTTACCAGACAATGTTATAACTGTACAAGATAATGGAAGAGGTGTTCCACTTGGAATGCATCATAAAGTTCATAAACCTGCAATAGAAGTAGTATATACTATTTTACATGCAGGTGGTAAATTTGGCGGTGGCGGATATAAAGTATCTGGAGGACTTCATGGTGTTGGAGGTTCTGTAGTAAATGCACTTTCTGAATGGATGAGTGTACAATCATGTAATGGTGATGGATTATATGAAATTAGTTTTGAAAGAGGAAAAGTTACAGAAGAACTTCATAAAATTTCAGATTCTAAAAAAACAGGAACAAAAGTTACTTTTAAAGCTGATTCACAAATTTTTGATACTACAATATATAATGCAGATACTTTAATACAAAGATTTAGAGAAATGGCATTTTTAAATAAAGGTTTAAAAATAACTTTTTGGGATAAAAGAGAAGAAGGAACAGAACAATTAGTTTTTCATTATGAGGGAGGACTAAAATCTTTTGTAGAATATTTAAATAAATCTAAAGAGCCAATAAATAAAGATATTATATATTTTGAAACAGAACAAAATGATGTACAAGTAGAAGTTGCTCTTCAATATACTTCTGCATATAGTGAAAATATTTTATCATTTGTAAATAATATTCATACTGCAGAAGGAGGAACACATTTAGATGGATTTAAAAGAGGTCTTACAAAAGCCTTTAACGATTATGCAAGAAACTTTAATATATTAAAAGAAAAAGATCCTAATTTACAAGGAGAAGATATTCGTGAAGGAATTACAGCAATTGTAAGTGTTAGAGTATTAGAGCCACAATTTGAAGGACAAACTAAGACAAAACTTGGAAATAGTAATGTTACTGGAATCGTTAGTAGTATAACAAATAGTAAAATAAGTATATATTTAGAAGAAAACCCACAAATTGCAAAAGCAATTTTAGAGAAGACTATTAGTGCTTCACGTGCAAGAGAAGCAGCTAGAAAAGCAAGAGAACTAGTTAGAAGAAAAAGTGCACTTGAAAGTACAACTTTACCAGGAAAACTTGCAGATTGTCAATCTAAAGATGCTTCAAAATGTGAAATATATATAGTTGAGGGAGATTCTGCAGGTGGAAGTGCAAAACAGGGAAGAGACAGAAGATTTCAAGCTATACTTCCATTATGGGGAAAAATGATAAATGTTGAAAAAACAAGAGCTGATAAAATATATAATAATGATAAGTTATCTCCAGTAATAGTTGCATTAGGTGCAGGTATTGGTAACGATTTTAATGAAGAAAAATTAAGATATCATAAAATAATTCTTATGGCTGATGCTGATGTTGATGGTGCACATATTAGAACATTACTTTTAACATTTTTCTTTAGATATATGAGACCACTTATAGAAAATGGTTATGTATATATTGCTCAACCACCTTTATTTAAACTTGCAAAAAGAGGAATGGAAGATGTTTATTGTTATAATGAAGCAGATCTTGAAATTAAATTAAAAGAATTAGAAGAAAAAGGAATTGCTAGGGATAGTTTAACAATGCAAAGGTATAAAGGTCTTGGAGAAATGGATTCAGAGCAACTTTGGGAAACTACAATGAATCCTGAAAAAAGAATTTTAGTTAAAGTAGAACTTGAAGATGCAATAAAAGCAGATGAAATTTTCTCTGTTCTTATGGGTGAAAATGTTGAACCAAGAAGAAAATTTATTGAAGAAAATGCTAAATATGTTACAAATTTAGATATATAAATAATGACTCCGCCAAATTAATGGTGGAGTCATTTTGTTAACCTTCCAAAATTGGAATGGCACAATAGTTGCCATCAATGGTATTTCCTTTGTTTGTGATATACTGACAATGATCATTTTCACATACATAACATCCAGCTGGTAAAACAAGCTCGTAACAATTTTTACGTGAAATTAACAAAGGTGTTTTACCATCAACAGAATAAGCAAAGGAAGTTGTGAGAGGATTTTCAGAAATAATGGTTAATGCAATTTCGGTAGCTGAACGGTTAGTAACGTTTAGCATGTTTTAACACTCCTTTAATATAATCAATTAATAAATAAAAAAATATATATATTTATATTATAACACTTTTTTAATATTATGTCAAGGAATAAATGATTTTAAGTTTCGAGATTTTTTAAAAAATAAATAATAAAAAGGGCTAAAATTAAATTAATATGTAAAAATCATCTTA
>CANRGL010000018.1 GCA_947630145.1 uncultured Clostridia bacterium
CAAAAAAATTAGATTTGTATCATATTTTTGATACAAACCTAATTTTTTATTAGACTTTTTTTACAGCCCCTTGTTTTGCTTAACCTAATCTACATACACAATATTATTTATCTAACAAAATATATCTCCACCCATTAATTAAATCGCCAGTCATAGAATCATAACCTCTATCTAAATCCATTATTAAAGAAAAGGTAAAACTTTTAAAATCAGGATCTACATAATAACATCCAAATTTATAACTATCATCAATATCTTCACTTGAATTTCCATAATCTTTATGCTCAATAGGGAAACTTATTTCTTTATTTTTAATATTTAAATCTCCATTATAACCATAAACTTCTATTTCTTTTATATTAGAATATTCTTTTAAATAGCCTAAGTTTTTAGTTATACTGTCTATTAGTATATCCCTATTATTATCATTTTCTTCAATGTAAAATTTAATTGATAAGTCTTTTTCTTCTAAAATATAATTAATAAATTCTTCAATATTTTTATCATTAATCAGTTTATTAAATTTTGTTTGTAGAACTATATTAATAATATTATCATTTCCACTCCAACTACCAACATATGATTTACGAAATTCTATATAATCAAATTTTATTCCTGTTTTGTTTTGATAGTAATCTACTATAAGTTTATTTAAGTCTTTTAGTTGTTTATTATCTGAAATAAATCCTTTTCTATCAACAACAGTAATTTTTTCATTATTAACTTCAAACACAGCAATATAAGGTATATTATATGTAGAGCCATTACCAAATATATCCGAATGCCTAGTATAATCTTGCTCGCGATAATAAATTAAATCACTTTCATTAATATTCATATTATATTTATCATTTAAAAAACTAGCCATTTTAGATATTTCATTATTTTTTACATTGTTATATGTATTAATTTCTCCTCTTTTTTGTAAAACATATTTTGAATAATCAATTCCACAAACAAGAGTTGTTAAAACAAGTACAAAAATTAATGATATTGTTATTGACTTTATTATAACACCTTTATGTAATTTTTCTTTAATAATATTTTGTTTTTTATTTTTATTAGATTCTAAAATTTTGAAGATACTACTAATAATTAATATAATAATATAAATACATAGCGATACAAAACCTAATAATAAATATTCTAAAAAATTCCAACCTAAATATTGATTAGATAAGGAGTAATATATAATAAATACTCCACTTACTATAGAAAATATATTTAGTGAAAATAACATTAACCAATTTGCATTATTTTTTATCTTAATCGCCTTAATTAAGAAATAAATATTAATTATTATTAACACTAAAAATAAAACTATAAATAGTATAACCATTAAAATTTCTCCTTTTTATATGTTTAAATTAAATCTAATAAGTTCATCAATAGAAATTATTTTTCTATCTCTTTTTTCTATATCATAACTTGTTTGTAATAATGGATAAAAATGATAACCTTGCGTTAATTCCAATTTTTTACAGTCTTCTTTCCATGTACTCCATCTATATAGTTTATAAAACTCATTTACACCATCTGAATTATTAATTAACCAATCTATAAATTGAGTATAATAAATCTTTAAATTTTCCCAACAATTTGTATCTGGTGCAAAATAGTATACTTGTCCAGATTTTAGAGCAAATAATCCTCCTATAATATCTTCTCCTATTATTATATCTACTTTATTTAAATTATTATATTTTTCATTTTTTAAAATAACATTTAGCTCACCACAACCATATATTCTAATCCAATTATCTATTATAATACCACCACATTTAGTAAATTGTTCAAAGAAAAAATCACCTTTAAATTGTTGATATTTATTTTCAAATTTTTTATTTATATTCTCATCTACTTTATCAATTAACTTAATATTATCTCTACTTTTTATATCTTCAAAAAAAATATCCGTTTTCATAACTTATCACTCCTTTTACATTATTTTACTATAAATTTGTTTAAAGTTATAATTATATATATATATTTAAAATTGCAAATAGTATAATAATTGAATTTTATTATATTTTATTATATTATTACATATTCTTATCTTCTAAAAAATTAATCAACTCAAAAGTATCAGGATGTATATCTTGACCAATTTTATTTAGATGTTCTTTTTGTGCATTAAGTAAAATTAACATAGCTTTATCAATATCATCATATACAATATCTTTTGCTTTTTTTACTACTAAGTCAACTTTATCTCTTGCAATTTTATCGGATATAAAAATAATTTTATCTAATAAATTCATTGATTTATTTCCAATAGTATGAAAGCGAATAGCTTCACAAATTTCATCATCTAAGCCATATAATTGTTTTACAACTACTGCACCAATATCAGCATGAATAATTTTACTATATTTAGGATTAAGTAAATCTTTTGATAAATTATACTTTTGAATCCATTTTTCATTTTCTAAACTACTAAATTCCTTTGCTATATCATGAACAAGCCCTGCAACATATGCTTTTTCTTCATTTATGCCATAATGTTTTGCTAGTCTTCTTGCACACTTTGCTACTTTTATACTATGTTCATATCTTCTTTGTGATAAATTATTTTTTAATTCCTGCTGTATTTTTTCTATTTCAAACATATTAATATTCTCCTACTCCTAAATTATCATTTTTGTATATTCCATTAACCTTAAAAATTACTAAATATATTTTTATATAATACTTTTATTAAATTAACAATATCTCTATCATAAATTTTCTTAGACTCATCAAAGTAAAGTATCTCAGATCTTAATCTTGGAAGTAATTCAATTATAGAGTCAATTCTTTGTTTATTTTTTAAACAAGAGCTCCATCTACCACTTCCAATCCAGGCTAGTTTATCTGCATCTTTTACTATTAATCCTTCTTTTGTTTGTGGGGTCATATTCCATTTGTGATTTTCTATAGCCTTGTAGCATTTAAGAATAAATTCACTATTATAACTATTCTTTTCTAAATATTCTTTTAACATTTCAGCAGATATTTTTTCATGACCAACATTTATCTTAATTCTACCTACATCGTGCCAATAGGCTGCTATTACACATACCTCTTTATCTAAATCATCATCTACTTTACTTAAAAGTTCTTTAGTATATTTTACTACATCATTCATATGGTTTATATCATGCTCATTATCTTTAATTTTAATCATGTAATTTTTAGCAATATCTATAATATTTTTATGCTTATTTTCAATTTGTTCAAAATCCATTAACTTGCACCTCTATTTAATATTTAATACAATGATTAATGATTTTCTATTATGATAAATCATCTTAACTATACTCTTTCTTGTTCAATATTTTTATCATTAGTAGAGATATTTTTTGTTGGTGGTTGTATATTAACTTTACTTTTAAGGTTTGGTAATTTATTATCAATCATTCCTCTTAAATTTTGTCTAAAATTATTACTACGTTGCCTTAATTTTTCAAGTTTACTTATTGATTTTTGTTTAAGTAATCCTAATATATATTCTTTTTTATAATCTATAGCCTTAACTTTACCATCCTTATTTTTAATTGCATAATATTTATCTTCATTTAAATTCCCATCTTTTCCAACGAATCCTAAGAAATCTACTATACTTGACAAATTAAAATCTTTATCAGATTTTTCAAAATTAACCATATACATCTGATTTTTCTTATCTATTCCCATTTTTAATTCTTCCTTTAAGACTTTCATTTTATCAAATATACCTGGTTGGGAGGCCACCCTACTTTTTATTTCCTGCTTTCTTCTTTTTTTATATTCTACATTTTTATCTTTTGAATTAGCAATTAAACTTTTTTCTATTTTTAAACTACTCATTTTTGCAGAAGTTTTACTTAAATTTTTTATAATTCCAAATTTTTCTAATTTTTTTAATAACATATAGTTACCTGAATGCGTAGTAGTAGAATATTTAATATCATTTCCATCTTTATCTTTACTGTCTAATTGTAACAACATATTTAACTCTTGTAATTTTAAAAAATCCATTTTATTAGATGTAAGTTTTGCTTCTAAAAATTGTTTTACTGATGGAAGTCCTTGAACTATATAATTACTAGGATGTTTCTGTAATTTATTTAAAATTCTATTTCTTTGAACTTGAATCATCGAATTATCTATATAGTTTCCATATAGACTATTACATATAGAATTAACTCCTTTAGAAAAAGTTAACACTGCAAGTGGTGCTGTATATGGTAGCACCATTAAAGGCAATGAAGCAACTACTATACCAGTTGCTTTTAAACCTTTTCCAAAATTTTTTAATGACCTTTTATAATTTTTCAAATTATCACCCTTTATTTATACGCACTTATTATTTTAACTACATGTTTGTTATATCTTCAAATGTATTTTAACATATATAAAATAAAATAGTCAAGTTAATACAAATTTGAAGTATTATATGTATTTTATACACTCTATTTTATTATATCTTTATTATACAAGTCTTAATCCATTTAACTTTTATTTTTTATTAAAAAATCCCCATCTTTCTTATATTAATATATAGTAATCTTTACTATTATATCGAAAGTTAGGGATTTTTATTTAAATATTATTATTATAATTACAACATATAAATTATTCTGTTCTTAAAGCTTCTACAGGTTCTTTTTTACTTGCCATTTTTGCTGGAAGTAAACCTGCAATTAATGTTAACACCACACTTAGAGCTATAAGTATTAAAGCTTGAATTCCAGATAAACTTGCTATATTTGCTCCTAAATCTGGAGAAGTAATCTTAGCAATCGAATTAATAGCAAAATTTAATAGTACTGTTACAATAACACCAATACCACCAGATATTAAGCCCTCAATAATAGTTTCTGCCTTAAATACTCTTGAAACATCTTTTTTTCTAGCACCTACTGCTCTTAAAATACCTATTTCTTTTATTTTCTCAAGGACTGAAATATATGTGATTATAGCAATCATTATTGATGATACAATTAAAGATATTGCAACAAATCCTATAAGGACAAAAGATATGGAGTACCATCAGCAGATACTTTACTAAGAAAGCAATAGATTGTAAGGTAGTAAAACATCAACAGACAAAATAAATGGAGAAAATACACTAAATAGGGGTGGGTTTGGAATATATCCTAAAAGAATTTAATAATAATTTGAATTAAAATTTATTTTTAATGTAATATTTATAAAATGATTTAAAATCTTTTTTGCCATGAACGACAAAATGTATGTAAACGGTATTTGAATCTTCAGAAACATCATAAACTATTCGATAACTTTTATAAATAAGTTCTCTAAAATGCTTGTCCGAAAGTTCGGGAACATATCTACCTAAATAAGGAGCATTTTCTAGTTCATATATACGAGAATAAATATTTTCTGAAGTTTCGTTTGCATATTTAATAGAGTCACGCGATATATATTTAAAAATAGAATCTATATCTTGATGTGCCTCATTTGACATCAAAACTTGCATATTTTTTTCTCATCCTTTCTTTAGATTCTTCAATAGTCATTACTCTACTATGTTTAATATCATCTTGACTTTTTTGTAATTTTGAATGTAAATATAAAGTATAAATTGCATCATCCCAAGTAGTATCATCAGGTAAAGTATTTACTGTTGCAAGAATTTCTTTTTTTTCATTAATCATAATTTTCACTATCCTTTCTTTGAAAATTCTAATAATAGTATAACACAAAATCATTTAAAATACTATTATTTTTTAAAAATTCCAATGAATAAAATATCTTGTGATTTCATTTTTTGTCTTTTTATCAATTTCAATATAATCTATAAAGCTATTTACAATATTGAATTTCAGTTCTTTAAAATCTTGGTACATCACAAGATACAAAGAATACATAATTTTTTATTATTAAGGAAGATATGCTATAATTTAATAAAATTAGATGATTCAGTAAAAAGAAAAAAATAAAAGAATGATGTGTTACAATAATGATTTAAACAATTTAAAAAGGTTAATATTTGATATTTATCCAAATACTAATCAAATTTAATAAATTTGAAGATATATAAGTAAATATTATATTCTTTATGTGGCTCCCTAATTAAATGAGTATTATAACCTATTTTTAATAATTTATTACTTTTGTTACTTTTATAGCTTGTGGTTTTACACTTTATGAGTCACTTAATATTTTCATAACTATTACATATTAAATTTTGTATCTGTATATCTGATAATGTTTCATCTAAAATGATTGATACCCAATTTTTTTTATTCATATGGAAGGCCTCGTAATAACCCATTTTATTTAATAAGCCATCAACTTTACTTTCATTTACTTTAACATTTATAACCTCAACTTCTTCTTTTGAATCTGTATTCTTATCAACTTTATTTCTTGGAATATTTCCAATAACACCAAACCATTTTTTATTATATCTATATACACAATAATTTGGAAGTTTATCCCATAAAAACTCAGGACTTATACCATATTTTAAATATATAAACTTATTTATTCTTTTAGTTTGTTCATATTTAAAAAGTTGTTTTTGAGCACATTTATCTCTAATATCAGTAAGAATTTTTATAAATTCATTTTTTATATTAGAATTAAATTTACCTAAAGTATCTAACCTATAATTTATATATTCTTCATTATACTCCACTTCAATAATTTTACCTTTAATATTTTTATCAAATTCAATTACAATATTAAAACTATCATTTAAAATATAAGTAGAATATATTAGTTTATTATCTTTTGCTTTAAAACCATATCTTATTAATTTTTCTTTATTAATTATATATTTATCAAAGATTTCTTCTTCAATACTCATAATTTAGATCTCCCATAATAATTGTAATTTAACAAAATAATTATAACTTATCATATTCTTCATCCATTACAGGCTCTAACCATTCGTTTGATGTGTTTTCTCCTGGTACTTCTACTGCAATACAACTAAACCAAAAGTCTTTTTTGCAGCATGAAAGTGTTTTACGTTTGCAAGAATAGTTACTACATCACCCAGCTTTAAACTTCTTGCTTATTTTTCCAATTCTTGATAAGAGGCTAGTATTTTATCAAATCTATTATAATTTTTTTGTCATATCTATAGTTCTAATATGATAACCATTTTCTTTATAAAATCTGATAGCATTTTCATTATATCCAAATACTCCAAGCAAAATATCTTTACACCCATTATCAATTAAATATTGCTCCATAAAATTTAATAATTTTTTTCCATATCCTTGTCCCCTAAACTTTTTTGATATAATTAACTCAGTAATTCTACCTCTTTTAGGGACCTTAAAATCATATTCAAAAGTTTCTTCATTATTTATTAATCCTACTATCAATCCAACTATTTTTTGATTTTCACTATATAATAATATTTTACCCTTACATTTTTTTACTTCTTCTATAGTTTTTTTAAAATACTCTTCTCTATAATCTTCTGTTATAATACAGTATTTTTCTTTATCTATACTTGCGATATATTCTTGTAATTCAACTAATAAATCTTTAACATCTTCATCATATTGATAATTATATTCAATTATCATTTTACTTACACCATCTTTCTATATTCTTCATCTATTACAGGTTCTAACCATTCGTTTGATGTGTTTTCTCCTGTGTGTGAAAAATAAATTATTAAACTTCTCTTTAATTTGTCATCAACAAAAGACATACTAAACTCCCCCTTATTACATTATTATTTACATATTTCATTTATTATATTTAAAGTATTAAGTGTTCTTGGAAATCCAATATATGGCATTAATATTGTAGCTACTCCAACTAGAGTTTCTTTATCATTTCCTACATTTAAGTTTCCTTGTACATGGCCTCTTAATTGATTTTCACAACCGCCAAGAGTTGATATAATACTAAAAGTAATTAATTCTCTATCTTTTACATCAAGTCCTGTTCTAGTATAAAAGTCTCCAAAGCAATAACCCTGAAGAAAAGTTTGAAAATGTTCTTGACCTTTAGGTGAGTTTTTAGTCATACTATCAATTGTTTCTTTACCAAATATTTCTATTTGTTTTTCATATCCTTTTTGTATTCTATTATCGTTGGTAGTTGTAGACTGTGACTCAAGTGGCAAAGTTATATTATTATCCTTTAAAATATTATTAGTTTCTTTTAAAAATTCAAAAATCTTAGACATACCAACATATGGAATTGATTGATATAGTACTTCTTTAATTTCTATAGGGCTAATGCCTACTATACTTATAGCTTGATTTACTATTACTTTGTATTCATCTATTGACCTACTAGTAATTAATGAGGCTAAAATAACTAACATCATACTTCTTTGAGATAATGTACAATTTTTCAATACTTCTTTACCTGTAAAATTTTCATAAATTTCAAAAAAATCTGGATCATTTAATTTTAATTCCATTTCCATACTTTGATCATCATTCTCCTTAAAATCTTTCATATCATTTCCCCTCTTTCTAATTTAATAAACATATTATATCACTTAAAGTTTAGCAATGTTAATACTTTTTTTAAAATTATACAATTTTATACAATTTTTATTATTTATTAAAAAAAGTGATTCTTTTAGAACCACTATTTTAATCTAAAGTTAAAATCATAGGTTGATCTTTTGTTATAACAATAGTATTTTCATAATATGCTGTCATTTTTCCATCACATGTTGCTACAGTCCACATATCAGGTTTTACATATACATCCGGTTTATCTTCACAAATCATTGGCTCTATTGCAAGTGCCATTCCAGATTGAAGTCTAGGTCCTGTACCTTTTCTACCAATATTTGGAACACCAGGATCTTCATGCATTTTCTCACCTATACCATGTCCTTGATACTCTCTTAATAAAGAAAAACCATTTTTTTTAACATAAGTTTCAACTGCATTTGATATATCTCCAATTCTATTTCCTTCTTTTGCAACATCACATGCAGCAAAAAAAGCGTCTTTTGCTACTTTAATTAATTTTTCACAAACAGGTGATATTTCTCCTACGGCATATGTTCTACCTGCATCAGAGGCCCAACCATTTTTATATGTTCCTAGATCAACTGATACTATATCACCTTGTTTTAAAACAACTTTATCACTTGGAATTCCATGTATTATTTCATCATTTACAGATGTACATATAGCCCATTTATATGTTTTACCTCCTCTATATGGACATCTTTCTCCAATAAATGCAGGAATAGCACCATTATCTACCATAGCTTTATGTGCAACATTATTTAAATGCATAGTAGTAACTCCAGGTCTAATATTTTCTTCTATTGCTTTTAAAGCAGCCTTAAGTGCTACTGCTGACTCTCTCATAAGTTCAATTTCATGCGTGTTTTTTATACTTATCATTTATATCACTCTTTCTAATCTTCTGTTGCTTGCTCTACAATTTCTTCTGGATGAGCAGAAGAATCTACAGTTTTAAGAAGCCCCGCATTTCTATAATAGTCTAAAATTTCTTTAGAATTCTTTTTGTATGTATCAATTCTTGCTTTTAATGTTTCTTTAGTGTCATCAGTTCTAACAACTAAATTTCCACCACAATCATCACATACATTATCTACTTTTGGTGGAAAATCAATTCCATACATTTTTCCACACTTTGCACAACTCTTTCTTTCTAATATTCTTTTAAATACTAATTCATCAGGTGCAGTAAGTTCAATAACTTTATCTATTTTTCTTCCCATCTGATCTAATAGATTATTTAAAAGATGAATTTGATTTAAAGTTCTTGGATAACCATCAAGTATAAATCCTTTTTTACAATCATCTTGTGAAAGTCTATCTTTAAGTAAATCAGTTATTATCTCATCAGATATAAGCATACCTTGTGATAGTCTGTTTTTTATATCCTCATTAGTTTTTGCTACTTCTCTTAACATATCCCCTGTTGAAATATGAGCAATACCAAGTGCCTTTGATAAAATATCAGACCTTGTTCCTTTTCCTGTTGCAGGCCCTCCTGTTATAACATATATCATTATTACCACTCCTTTTTATTAATTATATTTTCATATAACATATATATTATTACATAAAAACATCAAAAAATCAAGTAAAATCTATCATCTTTGTATTTTCAAACTTTACTTTGATTATAAAATATGATATAATAACTCCATAAAAAATTTTTATGATGTACAATATATTTTACTTTTAAGGAGGACTTTCTAATGAGTACATTTTTTAAAATAGCATTGTTAGCTATTTCATTTAGCGGATTAATCTTATTTCAAATTTTTAACACAAAAAAAGAATTTGAAAAACATGTAAAACAACAAGTCGATAATCTTTTTATATCTAGTCCACATAACTATTTGATAATTTCAATAATTGAAAATATAGTTTTTGATATATTATTAGTACTATTATTTATATTTATATATCCAAACTATATATTTCTATATTGGAATAAAATAATAATAACCTCACTTATTATTTTAATTTACATTTTTTGGTGTCTATGTATGCATACTAATAATAATAATAAGTTTGATTATAAATTTTTTATTTATACTTCATTAATTGGAATAGTTTTTGCTACTATATTTATAATAGTTTCATTACCTTCTATTTCTGTTACTACATTAGAAACTAAAGAAACTTCGTATAATATAACAGAAATAAGGAATTTCTTTGAGTATACTGATAAAACCAACGTATCGAATTATATTATTGATTATAGCAAAAATGGAAAACAAAAAATAGAAAAAATAGAATCTAAACAAGTAAAAGTTTTTGAAAATAGTGATAATTTGGATATAAAAAAGACAACAATTACATATACAAAATATGATTATGAGTTAAAAGATAAACAAAATGCTACCTATACAGAAGTTGAATCATATTACTATATTTTTATACCAGAAGATATGGTAACAAAACTTGACTAATTAGTTTAAACAGGATTGTAAATTTTACGATCCTGTTTTTATACTTCTATTTTATTATATCCACATGCCCTAATAAGTCTATTTAATATAGCAATTCCAATTCCCTGTTTTTTTACACCTTCAACAATACAAAAATCACATTTTTGTTTATCTAATTTTCTAAGAGAGCTAAATATATTTTTAGATACTAAATTTAAATCATTATTTGTACCAAAAGATAAAAAATTTACATCATTAAAATATTTACTGTGTTCTTCAAAACCTAATACAAATATATTTTTATAATTATCTTTATTTTCTTTTATTAATTCTTTTATTTGTTCAATCTTTCTTTCTTCATTATCAGAACAGACTAAAACAGCTTTTGCATTAGGAGCATAATGTTTATGTTTCATACCTGGAGATTGCACCTTTTCTTCATTTTTTACTTCATTAAATATGTGCGAATCCAATTTAACACTTAAACCTAGATTTTGTATATCTTCAGGAGATATTTTTCCAGGCCTTAATATATTTACAATACCATTTTCAACTTTTACAACTGTAGATTCTAGTCCAATTTCACATTCTCCACCATCAACTATATAATCTACCTTATTATCAAGTTCTTTTTTTATATCTTGTATATTAGTACCACTAGGTTTACCAGATATATTTGCACTAGGTGCAGCAATTGGAACTCCTGAACTTTCTATAATTTTTCTTGCAATAATATTTTCTGGCATTCTTATTCCAACTGTGTCAAGATTACAAGTAACATTTGAAGGAATATTATTTTTTTTATTTAAAATTATAGTTATAGGTCCTGGCATAAAGTTATCTATTAATTTTTGTTCTATATTTGAGATATCTTTAGCTATATTGTTTATCATTTCTTTATTGCTTACATGTACAATTAATGGATTATCTGTTGGTCTTCCCTTGGCTTTAAATATTTTGTTTACCGCATCATAATCAAGAGCATTTGCTCCTATTCCATATACAGTTTCTGTAGGAAATACAACTAATTTTCCATTTTTTAAAGCTTCAGATAATTCTTTTATAGCACTACTATCTATATTATTTTTAAAATCATATATTTTTGTCATAATTCCACCTTTTTTATTATATCATATTACAAAGAAAAAAGAAACTGCTTAATTAAAAGCAGTCACATTAATAAAGAAAAAATTAAAATTTCATGTATTTAAAAAGTATTTCATCTTATTCCCAAAAACATATAGATTGTTTTATTTTATTATATGTTTCTGGAGATTTTTCTTCTAAAAGTGAGTTTTCTGAAATAACGCCTCCTACAACAAAATTAATTCCTAACATAAATATTGTTATTACTATTGTAAATGTCAATATATATTTTTTTATTTCTTTGCTTTTTACATTACTTACTATCATAAAAATTGTTAAATAACTTGCTATATTTAACATCCATGCATATTCTGCTGAATATCTTTGTATTGTTCCTGCAACCCATATAGTCATAGTACATAATATTAATGAAACAATTACTAATAATATTGTAAATTTATATGCCTCTTTTTCTTTTACTTTTTTCTTTAATCCTATTAATAATATTAATATGAAATTAATTGGATTTAATATAAATAATCCACAGAAGAACCATTTTGAATAATAGTAACCATAAAATGGTATTATAGGTGAGGTTTGAAGTTTTATAAATGGAAATGTATCTTGTATTAGTGGTAATTTAAATAACTGTGTAAGTATTCCTGTTGGTAATGTGAATAATCTATATTTTAAATCACCCATATCTGTGGCTGTTAATTGATAACTTAATCCAAACTCAAATGGATTTTGAAATCTTACATAGTTATAAACCATCAATGCTATTCCAACTACAATATACGGTATTATAACCAATAATACTAATTTTACTACATTTCTTTTCTCTTTTATATTTTTTATTAAAAGTTTTATAAATATTGGCAAAGCTATTACAGATACTAATAACATATTAGGTCTACATCCTACAACTAATGCAAGGCTTAAAGCACTTAAAAATACATATCTATATTTTACTTCTTGTGTTTCTATAGCTTTTAACATCAAATATATTCCTAATGTTGCAAAAAATATTCCTCCTATCATTGTAAACTCATATATTTCTGGTCTTCTATTTACCCAAAACAAAAGTGAGCCTGATATTGTTCCAATTATAGAAAGTAATAAATAATTAAAACTTAAGTTTTTAAACCATCTTTTATACAATAATATTAACATTTTTACTAAAATTATTACTATTGGTATGGTATACGCAAATACTGCTAGATTAATTTGCAATACTTTACCTGTTAACAATTTTAAAAGTACTGGTAATACCAAATATGGCACTGCACCAAAATATGAATAATATTTTTGATTATAATAAGTCATATCCCATAAATAACTATTTCTATCTCTAACAGTATTATCATAAGGATCCTCTAAATTTTTTAATTGTTCTGATGGTTCTTTATCTAAATATGGTTTTCCTTTTGCAAAGCTTTCCACAATTAAATTATACCTCTCACTTACTGTTGGAGTAGTTTTAGCTATCCATGCAAATATGCCTAAAAACAACAAAGTTATTAAGATTAAAACAGTAACTTGCTTTTTATTTTTTGAACTATAAGGAATTTTAAAAGTTTCACTTTTAATCATTAAATAAATTAAAAGTGATGACATTAATAATATTAAAAATCTTATTATATTAAAATTAAATGGCACAACCTCATTTATTTTTATACTATTAATTTTTATTACTGATCCTTCAGTTCCTAAAAAATTTAATTTAATTTTTTCACTTTTCCCAGATAGATAACATGTTATATATTTACTATTTTCAATACCACTAGTTATAGTTTTTCCTGGCATTTTACTATACTCTTTACAAGTTTCATCAGTATAATCTATGCTAGATAATTCTAATAATGGATTATTTATTAATGTTATATCTATTTTTAAAGTTGCTATTTCTTCATTTATATCTTTTATTTCTACACTTGCATCTTTACTTTTAAATGTATATGTTTTTGATTTGTCATCTACATCTAAATTTGATATTTTTATATTAGATAAGTCTAATTCTTTTTCATTGTAATGTCCTAAACTTGTTCTAAAACTATTAAAATTAAATATACAAATTTCTACAAATATTGATACAAGTATTATCTTTAATATACTTTTCCATTTTAAATTTATTAACGAAATTATAATAAATAAAATTATAAATACTATTACTGTTATTATTAACATAGAAAATTCCCCTTTTATATTTATAGTTTTTTAATCCTTCAGACAATTCTTTTATAGCACTACTATCTATATTATTTTTAAAATCATATATTTTTGTCATAATTCAACTTTTTTTATTATACCATATTATAAAGAAAAAAGAAACTGCTTAATTAAAAGCAGTCTCCTTTTTTCTAAAACATTACTTTCATTTCTACAGAAAGCTTGTCGTCTAATATCACATAGTCTTTTACACCACCAATATATTGAAAATATAAGAATTTATGCATATCATCGATCATGTTATAAATAGCATTGTCAACATCAATATTAGGATATAACTTTTGCAATAATTGTAAAGAAATATTAGCCTTTAAAACAAAAGATTTACCTCCATTTTCTATTTCACTAAGAAAACTTTTAAAAATCATAGGCCATACTTTTTCGTTAAAAAAATTAAAAACACTAAATTCTACTCTATATATTTCTTCCTTTCCCTTAAACATTTTAAAATACTCTTTTACTTCATTATTGTCAACATTAGAAATAAATACTTGATTACCAGTGCAATAATTTGCTACTTTTACAACTTGTTATATTGACTCTAGGTTATACATAGTATATGCATTTCCAAAAAAATGTTGAAAGTTACTAGTATTTATATTTAAATTAGATTTTTTAATAACAGAATAATAGAATCTTATGATATTTAATGTCCGACCAAAAGGTACTTTATTTGTTCCAGCAAACCCTAAATAAATTTTTGTACTCATAAAAATTCCTCCTAATAAATAATTATTTAAAAAATATTTAATGTTTACATTTTTATTTTATCACATTTTTAAGATTATGTCAAATAAAAAGATACCTATCCAAAAGATAAGTACCTTAATTATTATATTATTATATAATTATAATATTTTATTCTTCTATTTGATCTTCAGAATCTGTTTCAACAGTTTCATTTCTTTTTTTACCAATGTTTTCATCTTTTACTTTTCTACATTGTCTTTCGATTTTACTAATTAAAGACTCTATTCCATAATATAAATCTTCAACATCATCTTCTGCAAGATATGTATGAGATTTATACTCAATTCTCATGTCAACGTGTTGCTTTCCTTTTGTTGGAGCTGTATATGTAACATGGCAAAGAGTATCTTCTTCGAAGAATTTATTTAGCTTTTGTATTTTTTTATCAACAAATTCTCTTATGGCATCTGTAACTTCAATACGAAGTCCTGTTAAATCTAATTTCATAGTATCACCCCACATTAATATTATACAATAAATTTTTAATTTTTCAAGTAAAATAATATAATTTTTAAAATATCAATTATTGACATTTTTTTACATATTTGCTATAATTAACATAATGTCAGGACACACTCTAAATTAATTAATAAGGGGGATAAAAATGAAAAATCAGTCTATACTCTTGCAACCTAGTAACATTCATCTTGAAAATTGGGAAGAAATTTACCTATTTTTAAAAGGATTTGCTATTGCAAAAGAAATGCAGAACACTCTTATATCACTTAGTCTAGCAAGCCAACTTCATGAACATCAAAAAAGAAAAGGTGGAGCGCCATACATTATTCATCCACTCGAAGTAACTTCTTATCTTATAAATCTTGGAATCGATGATGATATCACGTGTGCAGCTGCTATTTTACATGATGTAGTAGAAGATTGTGATATTACAGATCCGTATAAAGATTTAGTAGAAAAATTTGGCATATCTAAAGAAATAGTTGATATTGTACTTTTACTTAGTAAACCTAAAGATTACAAAAAAACTGACCCAGATTTAACTAAATATTACTCAGGTATAAAATCTAACAAGAAAGCTCTTATAATAAAACTATCTGATAGAGCAAATAATTTATCTACTATAAATGCTTTTACTAAGGAAAAAATGATTGAGTATATAAATGAAACGAAAAACTTAATTTTTCCTTTATGTAAATATGCTAAATCATACTATCCTGAGTTTTCAAATGCAATTACCATTATGAAATACCAAATGGTATCCATTTGTGAAACAATAGAAAGTGTTTTCGATATTGCTCCTATTCCTACTAGTCCTACAAAATATCGGAAAACATTGCTATTTATTAGAGGATATGCAAAAGGAAAAAATATGCCTAACACTCTAAAAGCTCTTGCTCTTTCAGAAAGACTACATGAAGGTCAGCTTAGAAAGTGTGGCGATCCTTTTATAATTCACCCTTTAAGAGTTGCATCTTATCTTATCTCTTTAAAAATAAATGACGATGCAACTATAGCTGCTGCCCTACTTCATGAAATATTTAAACATTGTGGCTTAGATAGAAATAGCAATGACTTAGTAGATAAATATGGGTTAGATAGTGAAGTATTAGAACTTATTAGGCTTGTTTCAAAACCAGATGATATAACAAATGAAGAATATTACAAAACATTAAGAACTAATTATAAAGCTTTACTTATAAAACTATCAAACAGAGCTAATACTTGCACAAGACTTAGTGTTTTAAATGAAAGTGAAAGAAAGGAATATATATTAGAAAATACAGAATTTATATATCCTCTTTGTACTTACGGAAAGGCCTATTATTCTAATTACTCTGATCAAATTGTTAACATGAAATATCATATTTCATCAGTCTGCAGAATTATCCAATCTATCACAAATTAAAAAAATATATCCTAGATTTTTCTAGGATATACTTTTTAGTAAATTTGTTCTATATCTTTAATCAATTTGTCTTCTATTTTTATCTCTAATACACATGGAGATGTTATGTTTATAATTTTATCTTTATAATTAAAAATCAAATTTTTATCTACATCACAATACTGACTTAAGAAAAACTTGATACTAGCTCCATGACTAACAACAGCTACATTATTCCAACTAGTATCATTAATTAAATCATTAAAAAAATTATTCATTCTATTTCTTACTTCTATTAAACTTTCCCCATCTATATTTTTTAAATTTTCATCTAATAATTGTTCATCAGTAAAAGGTCTTGTTTTTGTTTTACCTAAATCTTCTAAACTTTTTAAATCACCGTAATTTTCTTTCATTTAATCTTTCATCAATATTTATATTAATGTTATTTTCATAAGCTATATATTTTGAGGTAGCTATTGCTCTTACATAATTACTACACCATATTAAATCAATATTTCTCATGCAGTCTAATTTACTGACATCTTCTGCTTTTCTTTCACCATCAATAGATAAAATTATTTTTTCATTACTTATATTACTTTCTTCATTTATATGTTTTTTACCTTTTAGTTTTAATTGCTCTGAATGTCTTATAAGATAAATATTTCTATACATTATATAACTCCTCTAATTGATTATATATCTAACCTAATATATCAAACATATCCATTTGTTCAGAACGAGGTAGGCCATCTAAGCACCCACTTTTCTTTAATATTTCGAGTGCAACTTTACCAATTCTAGCTTTATACGCCATCTGCTCCATAGAAGTAAATGGATCATCACCTCTAGCATTTGCAACTTTATTTGCATCTACCTCACCTAATCCGTCTAATGCTGATAAAGGAGGTCTAATACCATCATCTTCTACTAAAAATTTAACAGCATCAGATTTATATAAATCTACTGGTAAGAAATTTATTCCTCTTTCATTCATTTCTAACACTATTTCAAGTATTGGATACATATTTTTATCTTTATTAGATGCAGAATTCCCCAAATTGTCAATTTCTTTCATTTTAGCTTTTACTTTTTCTTTTCCGTAAAGCATACTTTCACCTTCAAAGTCATCTGCTCTAATTGAGAAAAATGCTGCATAGTATGCCTTAGGAATATGTACTTTAAACCATGCTATTCTAAAAGCCATAGTAACATATGCTGCAGCATGAGCTTTAGGGAACATATACTTTATTTTCTCACATGATTTTATATACCAGTCTGGTACATCATGTGCTTTCATAAGTTCTTTGTATTCAGCCCATTTTTCTGGATCTTTTAGTGCCTTTCCTTTACGAACTGTTTCCATTATTTTAAATGCAGGATTTGGTGGAAGACCTTTTGATATTAAATATATCATAATATCATCTCTTGTACATATAGCTTCACTTAAAGTAACTATACCTTGCTCAATTAATTCTTGTGCGTTGTTTAGCCAAACATCAGTACCATGTGAAAGCCCTGATATTCTTATTAATTCTTCAAATGTTGAAGGCCTTGTGTCTATTAACATTCCTCTTACAAATTTTGTACCAAATTCTGGAACTCCAAAAGTTCCAACTTCAGAATTAATCTGATCTGGTGTAAGTCCTAAAGCTTTTGTAGATGAAAAAATAGACATTGTATCTTTATCATCAAGTGGTATTTTTTTAGGATCTACTCCTGTAATATCTTGTAGCATTCTAATCATAGTAGGATCATCATGTCCTAAAATATCTAATTTTAACAGATTTTTATCTATAGAGTGATAATCAAAATGAGTAGTTATTATATCAGATCTTGGATCATCAGCAGGGTGTTGTACAGGACAAAATTCATAAATTTCTCTTCCTTTTGGTACTACTATAATTCCACCTGGATGTTGTCCTGATGTCCTTTTTATTCCTGTACATCCTTGAGATATCCTATTTATTTCAGGAGATAGCATTTTTTTATTTCTTTCCTCTAAATACTTTAATACAAATCCATATGCTGTTTTATCTGCCACAGTACCTATTGTACCTGCTTTAAAAGTAGTTCCTTTACCAAATATAACCTCAGTATATCTATGTGCCTTTGCTTGATACTCACCTGAAAAGTTAAGATCTATATCTGGCTCTTTATCTCCATTAAAGCCAAGGAAAGTTTCAAAAGGAATATCCATACCATCTTTTTCAAGTTTTTCTCCACATTTAGGGCAATTTTTATCTGGAAGATCAAATCCATTTTTAACACCATAATCAGAAAAATCTGAATATTTACATTTTGGACATCGATAGTGTGCTTTTAAAGAATTAACCTCTGTAATTCCAGTCATATTAGCAACAAATGATGATCCAACTGAACCTCTTGATCCAACTAAATAACCATCCTCATTTGATTTCCAAACAAGTTTTTGTGCTATTATATACATAACAGAAAATCCATTTTTAATTATTGAATCAAGCTCTTTATCTAATCTTTCTTTTACAATATCTGGAAGTGGATCTCCATATAGTTCTTTTGCTCTAGTTGTTGCAATATCTTCAATCATCTTTTCGCATCCATCAATATGTGGAGGACATTTCTCATCTGATATTGGACTTATTCTCTCACACATATCAGCTATTTTATTGGTATTTGTAACTACAATTTCATAAGCTTTTTCTTCAGGTAAATAATCAAATTCTTTTAACATTTCTTCAGTAGTTCTGAAATATAATGGCGCTTGCATATCTGCATCATCATATCCTTGTCCTGCCATTATTATTCTTCTATATATTTCATCCTCTGGATTTAAGAAATGCACATCACAGGTTGCAACTACAGGTTTATTTAATTTATCTCCAAGTTCTACTATATCTTTATTTATTTTTATTAAATCATCTTTGCTATTTAACAACCCTTCTCTTATATAAAATTCATTATTACCTAAAGGCTGTACCTCTAAGTAATCATAATAATTTGCAATATTTTCGATTTCTTCTTGTGGCTTTTTTTCATATATAGCTTGATAAAGTTCTCCTCTTTCACAGGCAGAACCAATTATTAGACCCTCTTTATATCTATTTAAAAGTGATCTAGGTATTCTTGGCCTTCTATTAAAATATCTTATATGAGAAAATGATATTATTTTATATAAATTTTTAAGTCCTACATAATTTTTAGCAAATATTATTATATGATAATATGGTAGTTTTCTTGGCTCTTCTTCTATATTTGAATACATATAACCATATACATCTATTCCTTTTTCTTTTAAATCTTCTATCATTTTTATAAATACCTTAGCTGTTGCTCTAGTATCATTTATTGCTCTATGTGCACCTTCTAGTTCTACTCCTAAAAACTCAGCTAAAGTGCCTAATTTATGATTTTCTACACTAGTATATATTTCTCTTGCTATAGTTAAAGTATCTATAACATAAGGATTAAAATCTAATTTTTCTTGTTTTGCAAAATATGATATAAATCCCACATCAAAGCTTGAATTATGTGCAACTAAAACACTATCTTTTGTAAATTCTATAAACTTAGGTAAAACCTCTTCAATCGTAGGTGCATCTTTTACTAACTCATCAGTTATATGAGTAAGTTCCTGAACTTCTTTTGGTATTGGTTTTTCTGGATTTACAAAAGTAGTAAATTCGTCTATTATTTTTCCATCTTTTACTTTACATACTGCAATTTCAGTAATTTTTTCATATTTTTTATTAAGTCCTGTAGTTTCAATATCAAATACACAAAAACTATCTGGCTTTTTTACATTTGGCTCTATATCCTGAACTAAATATCCCTCTACACCATACAGTATTTTTATAGGTGCAGCGTCTATTATTTCTTGAGTAGTAGGATACCCTTTTTCTTTTTTTACAAGTTTAGAAAATTTTCCTGTCATAAGATGAATTGCATCAGGGAAAGATTGAACTACTCCATGATCTGTAATTGCAACAGCTTTGTGTCCCCATCTTATTGCTTGATTTATTATATCAGAAGCACTACTTACTCCATCCATTGCACTCATTTGAGTATGCATATGTAACTCTACTCTTTTTTCTTTTGCATTATCTTCTCTTAATACCTCATTTTCTTTTTCTGCCTTTACAATATTGTGAATCATTATCGTTAATTCATTTGAAAAAGAATCAATGTCAGCTTTTCCTTGAAGTAATATATAATCACCTTTATTAAGAGCTTTTTTTTCTTTTAATTGGTCTAATTTTTTCTTATCTAAAAACATCTTACAACATATTGTACTAGTCTTATCTGTTACATCTAAACATACTAAAGTTTTACCACTTTTTAATTCTCTATCTTCTCTTTTAAATATTTCTCCCTCAATGCATATTCTAGCATCACTTGGAATTAAATCTATTATTTTTTTTATATTCTTATCCCTAATATCTACACCAAATATAACATTATCTGGTTGAGGTTCTTTTGCAAATTTTCTATCTAATTTTTCATCTTCAGTAAGTGGCTTTCTTGGAGTAAATGGCTTTTTTTCATTAACATTATTATTACTAGAATTATCAGAAGTTTGTATTTTATTAGAAGTAGTTTTTTCAACTTTTACAAATTTTATATCATTAGATACTTCATTTTTTATTCCTAACTTTTCATCTATTATAACTTTTATCTCTATACCGTATTTTACTTTAATATCTTGTGATATATATTCATCTATCTTTTTTATTCTTAAAAAATTAGCATATGGAAGATTAAGAGATATAACTAACTTATCTGTTATATCTATACTACAATTATCAAAAACATGCTTTGTGTATTCATACTTTTCTTTTACATCATCTAGTATATTATTTATATCATCAACATTTAACTTCTCTTTTTTCCCTAAAAATTTATATTCTATTTTAAAAGAATTTAAGTCATAAATTGATTTTGCATCATTTTTAAAACGTTCAATTTCAAGAAGTGAAATATTATCATTGCTTGATGCATACAAAATAACTGAATTAAGTTTTTTTGAAAATTTTATTTCATCTACATTTGCATCTTTAAACTTTTCTACATTCGATACGCAATTAAAAAATACATCTTTTACAGATCTTGGCAACTTTTTTCACTCCTTTTTTCTTAAAATATTATACTCTTTTTTAACAAATTTGTCTATATTTTTTATAGATAATAAATATAAATATTTTATAAATATAATATTAAATTTATTTTATTCTAAATACAAAAAGTGCCACAGTAATACACACTGTAACACTTTGATTTATTATTTGTTATTGCTCTATTTAATAGTTATACTATTAGTATAATTTATTTATTTTTTTAATAATTCTACTATTTATGTATGCCCATTTGCTGATGCCCTACGTATTAATTCATTATCATTTTGTGATAATTTACTCCGATTTTTTTATTATTTAAAATTCAATATAGATTTGATAAAAAAATACAATATTAAAAATCCCTTTTAAAGCTAAATTAGATAGGATTCCTTAAAAGACTATTCAAAAAATGCTTTCGCTATTTTTTTAATAGCCTTCTTTCACATATTTGCAAGCAAATATGTGTAAATCCTATCTAACTCACATATCTATTCTATATTTAATTACTTCAATTATTGATATTTATTTTATCTATGTTTACATCTATGCAAACTCCATTTTTGTATAAACTATATAACTAATTTATCTGACAGTGGTCAGTTTGTCTTTATATAAAGCCTAGGACGCATGCCTATACTGCCATAAGAATAACTGCTATTATCGTGATTACGATACGACACTGGATAACCCTTAGCACTAACATTATAACTTCCACCACGACGAACGCGATCTGAGCTATTATATATTTCGTTTGTCCATTCAAATACATTTCCTGCTAAATCATATATATTTTTTACCATCCATTTATCTGAATATCCTGCTTTTTGTTTTGTACCTGATCCTTCAACATCTGCTGGATACTCTGAATCAGAATGATTTCCATAATATCTACTATCTGTTAAAGTTGATCCTTCAGCTATCTTTTTTACATCATCTTCTATCCAGTGGCATGTTGTATCCCACGCTTTTCCTGTTAATAGTCCTGTTTGTACAGAGTCACTATTTATCATTTGTTCTACGCTACTTTTTGCATTAGTATAATTTATATTAGTCCAAACTACAGCATCTTTTTTAGATACTGGTATTCCTACTTTATTAGTAGGCGTACTTTCTCCTTCTGGAACACCTGCCTCATATCTTCCTATATAGAAGCCTTTATATTTTTTTACATCCGCTGTTTCATCTTCTATTCCTTCTGGTAGTTTATCTTCAGATACACTTGACTCAGTCATACTACTACTATATTTTGGAAAATCAAAATCTTTTTTGTAATCATTTATATTATCTACTGGTATCCATACAAATTCATTACCTTTATCATCTTGTATTACCGTCCCAATCTCTTTTGTGCCTTCTACGTGTGTAAAGCCTTTTGGTACAGGTACTCCATCTTCTGTTAAACTAGCTATAAAATCTTTCCAATCATCTGGTACTTTTGCTGTAGCTTTTGTTCCTATTCCTAATTCTTCTAGCCATTTTTTCTCATTTTCTGTTACTTCATCTTCTACATACATTAATTCATCGTCTTTTACATATAACTTTTTATCATAATCTTTTGTAAAACTTGGTATGTAGTTTTTCATATCATTAAACTCTGTTGCATTAAACTTTTCATTCCTATTTTCTTTTTTTGTTACATAATCCTTTGATACACTTAGTGCTAATTCATCTTGGAAACTTCTTACATCTTCCATAAATCTTGCCTTTCTTGCACTTTCTACTGGATTATTTTTACTTAATGTTAATATTACTACTGCAGCAAGTATTATTATAACGATTATCGTTACTATTAATACTATTAGCGATATACCTCTTTTGTTCTTTTTCATCTTATC
>CANRGL010000019.1 GCA_947630145.1 uncultured Clostridia bacterium
TTATATAATTTATTTTTATCCCTTATAGCATACACTAAAAAAAAAAAAACGCAAGTTTTCATAACAAATTTTTATATATTTTTTTAATTATATAAATTTATTAAAAGCAAAAAATTCTAGCAGGAAATATCCCACTAGAATTCTATTTGACTTTTAGATACAGAGACAGGTTTCAATGTGATTTTCATGTCAATCAGCTCTTCTACAAAAATATGCTGATGTGTACATAAAATTAAAAATCTGCTCTTTTCCCTATTGCAATATTCTTTGGTAAAAGAAATTACTTTTTTCGCATTTTCTTCATCAAGAGAACCTATCGGCTCATCAATGCAGACAAGATCAGAATCTTCAAGGTTATACAAAGTTCTAGCTAGCAGAGCTCTTTGCATTAGTCCATTAGAAAGTTCTTTTACTGAATTTTTCTTTAGCTGTTCTAAAGTTTTAAATTTAGAAGATAATTGTATACCATCTAATATTTCAAATAACTTATCTACATCTACTTTATTTTCATCTTCTTCAAGTGTTATTTCTTCCAAAAGATTTCTTGTACCAAGCATTGATGTATCATTAAAATACTTTATACTCTTAAGTTTCCAATTAATACTTGATATTCTAATTTCTCCTGAAATTATTTTTATAAATGTAGATTTTCCTGTGCCACTTTTTCCATCAAGTAAGATAACCTTTCCTCTTTTTAATGTTAACCTATCATGTTGTTCTATTTCAAAACCAGTAGTAGGATAAGTATACTTAAATGGATTTATTACTAAATTTTCTTCTTGATATGCTCTTTCAACAACCATCTCTTCTTTTGAGTATACATCCATTATAGCGTTATAATCTTTCTCATACTTTGATGTATATTCTTTTTTCTGGTTTATAATAGTATATAAAAGACTTATTTCACCAGTAATTGAAGATAATACAGAAGAAAATGCTTGTCCAAAAGCTATGGAAGACATAAACACAGCACTTGTTATATTTTCCTCATTAGATGTAAACATCATACTTAAAACAATGAAAGTTAAAGAAACTGCGATGATTAAAGCTATTAAAAGTTCCTCTAAATTTTTCTTTTTCCTGTCCTTGAGATTTATCCCTGTAATCTCTTTTTGAGCTTTTACAATATTTGATAATAAAAAATGTATGTGTTTAATAGACATAGGCTTTATTTCTTGCACATCTCTTTCTGCATTTTTTAAATTATCATACTTTTCTTTTGACTTTTCCCAAAGTTTATTTCTAGACTTTGATACAAAAGCAGAGACTATTATCATAGATATAGATGATGCAGCAAGGATAAAAATAAAAAGCGGTAAATTATTGGTTTGTTTTACTGCTATTGTAATTAATGTAGTTATTGAAAAAATAAATATAGTAATGTCAAAAATGAACATTAATAACTTTACTATAGTGTTATACTTTTTAGTTAAATATTCAGTTACAGTATCAAGTATAACTGCTGATGACATTAACTGCTTTCTACCATTTTTAACTACATTTACTTTATCTCTTGTCTTTGATAAAATCTTTGTTTTTATATCTGCAAGAAATTCTGAAATTCTTAGTTGTAAAAAAGCTTCATTACGATCAATTATTGTAAAAAAAAGTTTCATAATTGGCTCTCTTAACAAAAAGATTACAAGAAAAACTAGAGATAATGCAAAATTCTTTGAAAAAGTAATTGTTGCTAGAGTAAGAGCAAAAGCACCCATTTGATTTACAACACTATATACTGTCTTTAAAAGCATTCCTAAACCAATTGCTTTCTTTAGTTCTTTAGACAACTTAATTTTCTTTGCATGCGCTGATTTTTTTAATAACATTTTTTTAATCAAAAAAATTCACTCCTTATTTTATATTTTTAAAATAATTATTATTATTTCTTATTATTATTATACCAAATTTCTTACGAAAAATCAAGTTTTATGTAAAGTTGTAAAACTTAACATTCAATTATTGCATTTTAATTTATATTGTTATATAATACAAATAAATTAGGAGGTACAAACGTGTTAGAAATTAAAATAAAAAAATTAAACAATAATGCAGTTATACCTACACGTTCATCTTTACAAGCAGCAGGCTATGACTTATATGCATGTCTTGATAATGATAGTGTAGAAATTTTACCACATACTAATACAAAAATTGGTACTGGTATTGCACTTGAAATTCCTGATGGATATTTTGCAGGCATATTTGCTAGAAGTGGAATTGCAACAAAAGAAAGTTTAAGACCTGCAAATTGTGTAGGGATAATAGATTCAGATTACAGAGGAGAATATTTTATTCCTCTATTTAATGATTCAGATAAAACAAAAGTTATACAAAACAAAGAAAGAATTGCTCAACTTATTATACTTCCTTATCCTGAAATTTCATTTAAAGAAGTAAAAGAATTAAGCTCTACAAAAAGAGGAATCAATGGATTTGGATCAACGGGTAAATAATAAATTTTAAAGTCAATCCAATATTTACTTTTATAACTTATTATGTTATAATACAAAATATAAATATTGTTAACTAGGTTATATTTAAACTAGTGAATTTTTAAGGTCAGCTCTAGAAAATATAATCTATATATTAAATTACTTTAGGAGGATTACTAAAATGAAAATTAAAGCCTTTAAAAAAAGAAGTCTTTTTACGACAAGATGTAATAATTGTAATAAGACTATTAAAAAATTTGAAAAAATGTATGTAGTATCACATGGAGAATTCATAGAATATAAGTTTTGTGAAAATTGCGTACATTCTTTACAAGAAGCGGCAAATTTATCAACAGATAAAATTCTTGCAACTAGACCAGTTTTTACTAAAACTTTAGATTAAATCCTAAAAAATGAGATAAAGTACAAATTAATACTTTATCTCATTTTTAACTTATTAACTTACATATTATTTTTACATTTCATACAAATTCCTTCATCAGAAAAATCTTTTGAATAAGTCCAACATCTAGGACATTTATTACCATCAGATTTTTCTACTACTACTTTCTTTTCATTAGAATTTACTACATCAAGTTCTGATACTATTGCAACAAGTGCAATATTATTTTTATTCTTGGATATAAATTCGAAATCTTCTCCATTTGTATAAATAGTAATTTTGCTATCTAGTGCACTACCTATTTCTTTATTTGCACGTGCATTTTCTATATCTTTTGCAAAGCTTTCTTTAATATCAAATATTTTATCCCATTTTTCAATTAGTTCATCATCAATATATTTATTATCTTCAGTTGGGAACTCTTCAAGTAATATACTTAATTTTTTATCTTCTTTTGTATTCATGAAACTATATATTTCTTCAGAAGTAAATGCTAGTATTGGAGATATAAGTCTTGTTAATGTATATAAAATATCATACATAGATGATTGTGAACTTCTCCTTAAATTATGATCTACTCTAAAAGTATATAATCTATCTTTTATTACATCTAAGTACTTACTAGAAAGTTCATTAGTACAGAATCTATGAATTTCATTATATACTAAATGATATTCATATGAATTATATGCTTCATTTATATATTCTACTAATTTATTTAATTTATACATTATGTATTTATCAAGTTCATCTCTATTTTCATACTCTACATAGTCTGTCTTTGGATTAAAATCATTAGTATTACCAATTAAAAATCTAATAGTATTTCTTATTTTTTTGTAAACTTCAGATATTTGTTTTAAAATATCTTTTGATAAACGTATTTCACTATGATAATCTGATGAAGTAGCCCATAATCTTAAAATGTCAGCTCCATATTCATCAACAATGTCAAGTGGTGCAATACCATTGCCTAAAGATTTAGACATTTTTTTTCCTTCTCCATCTACTACCATTCCATGTGTTACTACCTCTTTATATGGAGCGCACCCCTTTACAGCAACAGAAGTAAGTAATGATGATTGGAACCATCCTCTATATTGATCATTTCCTTCTAAATACATATCAGCTGGGCCTTCTGGTAAGCCATAAATATCATTTAATACTCCTACATGTGAAGAACCAGAATCAAACCAAACATCCATAATATCTTTTTCTTTTACTAGTCTATCACAACCACATTCACATACATGTTTTTTACCAAGTATTTCTTCAGGTGTTTTTTCAAACCAAGAATTAGAGCCTTCACGTTCAAACATATCTATTACTTTTGATATAGTCTCATCATCTATATATTCTTTTCCACATTCTTCACAATAAAATATTGGAATTGGAACTCCCCATGAACGTTGTCTTGAAATACACCAATCATTTCTATCCTTTATCATGTTAGTCATTCTTTCTACTCCCCAATCAGGATACCATTTTACATTATGTATTTCATCTAAGGCCTTTTGTCTAAATCCATCTATAGAAGCAAACCATTGTGTAGTAGCTCTATAAATTACAGGCTTTTTACATCTCCAACAATGTGGATATTGGTGAGTAAGCTCCTTAGCAGCAAATAAAAATTTTGTTTCTTCTAAATATTTTATTATCTCTTTATTTGCTTTTGCATAGAACATACCCTCAAATCTTCCAGCATCTTTTGTCATATGTCCATTTTCATCTACAGGAACAATTATATCTATATCTTTATATCTCTTACAACATAAATAGTCCTCATGTCCATGTCCAGGTGCTGTATGTACACAACCAGTACCTGCATCCAAAGTAACATATAGATCTTTATCAGAACCTAATATTACTCTTGAAGTTTTGTTGTCTATTACAGGATTTAAACAGATAATATTTTCTAATTTGCTTCCTTTAAACTCAGTAATTATATTGTATTGTTCTATATTACCTATCGTCATTACTTCTTCAAGAAGATCTTTTGCTAAAATATAATTTTCTTTTACATTATCTTTTATAGCCTCTACTAGAACATAATCAAAATCAGGATTTAAAGTTATAGCTTGATTTCCAGGTAAAGTCCAAGGTGTAGTTGTCCATATAACTATATATGTATTATCTAAAGATACATAATTACTTAACATGGATTTATCATCTTTTACTTTAAATTTTACATATATAGAAGTAGAGGTATCATCTTTATACTCAATTTCTGCTTCTGCAAGAGCAGTTTTACAATCACTACACCAATATACAGGTTTTAGATCTCTATATATGTATCCTTTTTTATACATATCTCCAAAGACACCAATCTGTTTTGCTTCAAAATCTTTATTTAAAGTAAGATATCTTTTAGACTTATCTCTATAATCTCCAAGTCCACCTAATCTTTCAAATTGTTTTGCTGTTCTTTCTACTGCATCAAGTGCAAAGTCTTTACAAATTTCTCTAAATTTTGAAACTCCCACATCGTCTTTTGTAATATTTTTTTCTTGTTGTACTTTTTTTTCTATTGGAAGTCCATGTGTATCCCAACCTGGTACGTATGGAGAATAATATCCATTCATTGTTTTATATCTAATTATTATATCTTTTAATATTTTATCTAGAGCATGACCTGCATGTATATCACCATTTGCATATGGTGGTCCATCATGAAGTATAAATCTTTTACCAGTATTTTTATTTTTTTCTAAGGCTAGATAATAAACTTTATCATTTATGAATTTATCAAGTATAGCAGGCTCTTTTTTTGGTAAATTTCCTCTCATTTCAAAATCTGTTTTTGGTAAATTAAGAGTTTTTGAATAATCTTTTTTTTCTTCCATAATCTTTTCTCCTTCCAAATAATAAAAAACATATAAAAAACGCACATACCTGTATATAAAGGTTACGTGCGAAAATATCTATACCTTAATATACAACATACCAACATATGTGTCCTTTGTTACGTAAGGAATACGGCGACGCTTACTATTATTTCAGCTAGCAACTCGGAGATGATTTTCGCTATAAGTTAATCTAACTAGGCTTACACCATCCCTAGCTCGCTATGTATTTGGCTTATAACTACTCTTTCTCGTCATAGTTTTTATATATTTTTATTTTTTCTACATAATTATACCACAATATTATATCAATGTAAATATTTAATAATATAAAAATATTTTTTATACTATTAAATTTATATTACTATTAAATTCAAAGTTAAATTTAGTAATAAATTTGCAATACTTTTTAAAAAATTTTTTTACAACTCTTATTTAATATTTCTATTTGATAACTATCATCTAAAATAGCTTTTCTACTTGCTTCAAGTATTTCATCATAATTAATCTTTGAAAAATCTATTTCATAGCCACATTCTAACATAAGCTCACGTATAAATTCACGAATTGCTCTGCCATTTCCTTCACGAAATGGATGAATAACATTTAACTCTGTCATAAAATATGATATTTTTTTTATAAATTCATCAAAAGATAGCTTTTTTAAGCTCTCCACATTAATTTCATTTGTAAGTTTTTTTAAATTTTCTTCTATATATTCATATTGTGAAAAAACAAAGTTTTCTTTTATTATATTTTCAAGTCTGTACATTCCTGCAAAATCGTATACATCACAAAAAAGATAATTATGAATAAATTTTAATCTTTTCTCATCAAATTTATTTGGAAACTCCACCTCGTTTATAGTAGCAAGCTTAAAAGCAACCATCTTTTTTTCATATCTTTGTAATTTTGCTTTATCTTTTATATCAAGTTTGTTTACAAGTATGTCAGTCCCTTTATATGTATATCTAGAATTTACAACATCATACACTTTTTATTCCTCACTTTTCATATATTTTTAAATTCTTCTTTTATTTTACTTATTCCTTCTTCTGAAGTTATGTTACTATTTAAATAACTATTTATTAAATCTATATCACTTTGTTCTAAAAACATTCCTTCCATTGCCATACTTGCCTCTATATTTTTAATTATTTTTTCATTATTATTTATATCCATATAGCTCACCTCAAATTACAATAAGTGGTATTGTTGTTTCTTGTTTAGTAAGTCCTGAATGATTACCTTTAGTATATAGTTTATCTTCCAAATTTATTTTATCACATACCATGTATTTATTATTTACAATTACAGCTATATACTCACCTAAAGAGTCTTTTGCATACTTGCTAAGTTTAGTATTTCCAAACAATCTATATCTATCCACTTCTTCTTTTGTTAAAAGAATAACATCTTTTCCAAATTCATTTAAAAATGTATCTTTAAATTCACTCATCATATTTTCTTTTACAAAAAAACTTATTGTTCTTGTATCAATACTAGGAAGAGCATAAAAATATTTTGTATAATCATTTATTTTATTTAAATATATCATACTTGCCATATCAACTTGTCCATGATCTGAAGTAAGTATAATAGTTAAATCTTTATTTTCTTCTTTTAAATTTTCTAATCCTTCTTCTATTTCATTAATAATTGCTTTTACTTGTTTACTTTCAGTTCCATATATATGAGAATTTTCATCTAAACCATCAATATATAAATAATTAAAATTTGACTCTGTATTTTTTATTTTTTTTGACATATTCAAAAATGCTTCTTTTATAGAATAATATCCATGAGTAGTTGCATTTTTACCAATAAAGAATTTTGAAAAGTCTGATGATATTATTTCTCTTGACATTGAAACATTTATATTTGTATTTAACTTATCTAGCATACTTTCAAATTTAAATATTTCACTTATTTTAACATCTTTTTCTTTTAAATTTATGCCTGTTTTTCTTTCAATAAATAAAAGTGGACAATAATTTATATTTTTATCTTTTAAATATTGCCACCAACCAAATATTCCGTGTTCTGATGGATAACTAGCACTTGCAATACTTGAAAGTACACATGCTGTTGATGTTGGATTTACTGTGCTTATATCTTTTTTTAAATTATTTTTTAAAATAGAATTGTCAGATAAACTTTTTACTTTGTAATATCCTAATCCATCTACTAAAACAAAAAGTACTTTATTATTCATATTTATATATTTACTTAATGTCTTTTCTTTATTTTCACTAATTTGAAAATTTGCTCCAAAGTTATTATATATATACCTTACTAGATCAACAATATCTATATCATTGTAATTTTTATTTTCTAAATACATTTTTAGTTTATCCATATTTTCTTTTAAATTTTGCATTATTTTCTCCTTTTAATTCTATTTAAATATATTTTATATATTTTTTTATTTTTTGTCAATAATTTTTAAATATTTGATTGTTAAAGTTCCCCTAAAAATGCACAATTTATTATCTATATTATTTTTAAATTTTTTAGATAATTAATTAGCAATTTTTTGGGGTTTTTTAAAATAAAAATTACTTTATATGAAATAGTATAAAACTATAAAAAAGTAAAAAAATTATATAATAAAATATAGATTGTTATCTAACAAAAGAATAAAAGGTAAATTAAAAGAATGAGCTCTGCATTATACAGAGTTCATTCCCAGTTTGCCTAGTACTTAGTAAAAAATGTTTGATTTTTTAGTTAAGTATATTGTACTAACAATATATAACATTTTAGAATATACTCTTTCCTGCAAGTACTTCTCCTATTAAACCACTTTCATTATCAATATATAAATATAACTTTAATTCATCTCCAAAGAAATCTAAGCTTAACCACGTTTTATAAGTACTATCATTAAAAATATTTCCTTTTTCATCTTCAGATATATAGGTCTCATTTACTTTATCAATACTATCCCCTATTTTTATTCCTTTTGGTAAAGTAATCGTTGTATGTGCACTATCAAAATTTATATTTTCATTATCATAAAATTTTATGTTTCCAAACCTAATTGTATCAACAACATTATTTTTAACATTTATCCTTATTATAGAATAGCCATCTGAAACATATGCGTTGAAATAAGCTTCTGATTCTTCATAATTATATCCTTTTTTTATTTTAACTTGATTAAATTTAGTATTATTAATGAATTCATTATATGAAGTGCGTCCTAAATAAACATCATATCCATTTATATTTATAGCTTTAATTTCATTTGTACTATCTGATGCGCCTATCATATTATCATTATTTTGACTATCTTTAGTATTAGTGTTTTTATAGAAAGTTTTTATTCCAAAATATATACTTAATATTACAAATAATAATATAATAATCCCCGCTATTATTAAAAATATCTTACTATTTACTATTTTCTTCTTTATTAATATTATAAATAAAACTAAACTAATAATAGTGATTGATACAATAATATAGAAAGTAAATTGATTTGATGACGTATTAAAAGAATTATTTTTGCTTTCTTTTAATTTGTTTTTAATATAATCTTTATCAACTTTTTGCACATGTATTGTAGAGTTTTTATATTTTCCCTCTTCAATTTCAACATCATTTATTAAACTATTTCTTTCAAAAATATATTTTGTTTTATCTTCCGTTAATTCAAAAAGGTCATCAGTAATTTCTTCATCCATAAATATATCTGGTAATCTAAAAGTATCTTCTGTTATATTAATTCCGCCATAAATATACTCTAAATTTTGATTATTTTTAATTATATTATTTAAAGTATCAACGTCGTCCTCTCCTAAAAGACAGTCAGAAAAAATTAATTCTTTTAAGTTTGTTAAATGTTCAATTCCTTTTAAATCAGTTATATTACTATAAGATATATCTAATTCTTTTAAATTTGATAAATTACTCAATACATCTAAATTTTCGAAATCTGTTTTTTCAAGATCTAAATATGATAAGTTGGTTAAACTAGAAATTGGACTAAAATCTGTTAATCCTTCATTATCACTTAAATTTAAACTTGTAAGATTTTTAAAGTATTCTATTCCTTTTATACTTTTTATTGCCTCTCCTTCACATTTTAAACTTTCAAAATTTTTTATATCTTCTTCACTTACTTCAATTGTAAGTTCATTATCATTTGATGATTTAAGTAAAATTTGACTTTTTACTAAATTGTATAAATTTTTATCTTCAAACTTTATCTTTATTAATTCATTGCTATCAGCTTTTATAGTATTAATTCCAATTTTAATATTAAAAATAAACATTAATACAAAAATTATAGCAAACACCAGTTTTTTCTTCATTATAAAAAAATTCTCCTCTCTTTATATTACTAATTTATCATTAAAAAATATCTAATAAACTTAAACTATCTTTTAAAGCACTAATAACAATATAATATAAAACGATTATTGTTGCTGTTACTGATATTACATTTAATATTGTTAGCGTATCTTCATTTTCTATTGTAAGTGTATTTCTAAAACTATATATAATTATAAATAGCATATACAACGTTGTTGCAATTGTAACAAAATATGATATTGGTGCATATAGCCATGATGTTAAAATTGAAATGACTGTTGAAAATATCATTGGTATTGTTGATATACTTGCTATAGTTAATAATTTTGAAAAGCTATTTTCATTTTTTAATATTCTAGATATAATATACATTATTGTTGCTATAAGTAATATTGCTACAATAATTATTACTGCTGTTGTAAAGAAATTTTTTATAAATTCTTCAAACTCAAAATTATCAAAATCTATTTTTGTTATATACTTTTCTTTAGAATACGAATATGATTTTTTTACCACAGTCGTAATTACAAATTGTATTGAATTTAATATTGTAAAAATTCCTGTAATAATCGCTGTTAATATGAAAGAAAACTTTAAATCCTCTCTATTTGCATATTCAAGTGTTTTTGTTACTGGTTTCTTAAATATATTTAATATATCTGCTAGCATTTATATATCATTCCTTTCTACTTTTTCATATAATCTTAAGAAAGAGGCTTTAATAAAATATATCATTTTAACTTAAAGCCTCCTTATTAATATTCTAATTATTTTTTTTAGTTTTTAAAACTCTTAAAGATATTGTATATCCAACTACAGCAAGTGATAATACTACTACAATATAAAACATAGAATCACCTGTTTTTGGATTAGTAGAATTTTCAACAACTGCTTGTGGTGTTTGAACTTGTTCTTGTGGAATATCTACATTCTCATTAACATCAGTATCATTGTTAGTATTTCCACCATTATCAGAAGTAGGATTATCAAGGTATACATATTTTATATTATAATCAATAGCATGCTTTGCCGCAACTGAATTTCTATAACAATATATTGTTAAATCATCATTATGATTTGGAAAAACTTCACCATCAATATTTGATCCCATATGTGTGACATTATTAAGTATAGTAATCTTTTTTAAATTACTACAATTTGAAAATGCTTGAAATCCAATTGTTTCTACTGAATTAGGTACTAATATTTCCTCAGCTGCTATTCCTGAAAATAATCTTGTTGGAATAATTGTTAGTCCTTCTTCAAATGTGATTTCTGTTAAATTTGTACAATTTCTAAATACAGCTTTATCTACTATACTTGGTCCATTTTTTAGACTACTTGGTATTGTAATATTTTTTAGAGCTGTACATCCTTCAAATGCTGCTGTAGCTAGTCCTATTACATTTCCTAAATCTACATCTGTTAAACTTGTACAATCCCTAAAAGCTTCTGTTCCAATTGTTTCTACTGAATCTGGTATTTTTATACTTGTTATATTTGTTCCCATACATAATCTTGTTGGAATAACTGTTAGTCCTTCTTCAAATGTGATTTCTGTTAAATTTGTACAATTTTTAAATACAGCTTTATCTACTATACTTGGTCCATTTTTTAGACTACTTGGTATTGTAATGTTATTTAAAGCTGTACATCCTTCAAATGATCCTGCACTTAAAGTTTCTATATTGCACAAATCTACGTTTGCTAAACTAGTACAATCCTTAAAAGCTTCTTTTCCTATTTCTTTTACTGTATCTGGAATAGTTATACCAGTAATATTAGTAGCTCCACTAAAAGCATTACTTCCTATTAAAACAACATCTTTGTTATTAATTTGATTAGGTATTGTTACACTTCCACTTAATTGATCCTTACTAGTACAACTAACAATTTCTACCTTATCTTCAGAATTTACTGTGTACTCTAAATTAAGACTATTTTCACCAGTATATGTTTCTGTAGCAAATACCTTGTTATTTGCAATAAAAATACTAAAAGTTGTTATTAATGCAAAACATATTAAAGACATTAACACTCTTTTTTTATTCATTATATATCCACCTCATTTATTTTTTAACAATCATGTTAATTTGCTAATTTCTTTCTTTTAAAACTCTTAAAGATATTGCATATAAAACTACAGCAAGTGATAATACTACTACAATATAAAACATAGAATCACCTGTTTTTGGATTAGTAGAATTTTCAACAACTGCTTGTGGTGTTTGAACTTGTTCTTCTGGAACATTTCCATTATTATCAGTAATTTCATCATCTTTTGGTTGAGTTTCTGGATCTTGTCCTCCTACAAGATCTGATGTAAGTGTTAAAGTTATTGTTGAATCATTAACATTATAGTTTCCATTTGCAATTGATAGGTCACCTGGTGGAGAATAAATAGTAACATTAACTGTATTACCTTTCTTTAATCCTTTATTTAATATAATATATTTTCCATCTTCAGAAATCCTACAGTTACTACATTTTAAATTCTCTATTTCATCTAATAAAAACATACTTGGTAATTCATATTTATCATTATCACCTGATATTTCAAAATTAGATTTATTTGATTCTAAGAGAATATCACATTTATTTCTATCTAAATTGCTTAGTGGACTTATATCACTTATTTTATTACCATTTAACGATAAACGAGTTAATTTTTCTAATTTACTTAATGCATTTATATCACTTATTTGATTATTAAATAAATCCAACAGTGTTAGATTTGTAAGTCCACTTAATACACTTATATCACTTATTTTATTATACCCTAATTCTAGCTGAGTTAAGCTTGTTAATTCACTTAATGCATTTATATCACTTATTTGATTATACCTTAAACCTAACCAAGTTAAACTTGTTAATTTACTTAATGCACTTATATCACTTATTTTATTATGCCATAATTCTAGCTGAGTTAAACTTGTTAATTTGCTTAATACATTTATATCACTTATTTGATTATAAGATAAATTTAAAGCAGTTAAATTTGTTAATTTACTTAATTCACTTATGTTACTTATTTGATTATTATCTAAAGCTAAAACAGTTAAATTTGTTAAATCACTTAATGCACTTATATCACTTATTTTATTATACTCTAATTCTAGCTCAGTTAAACTTGTTAATTTGCTTAATACATTTATATCACTTATTTGATTATCTGTTAAATCTAACTTAGTTAAACTTGTTAATTTGCTTAATGTACTTATATCACTTATTTGATTTTTATATAAATCTAACCAAGTTAAGCTTGTTAATTCACTTAATACACTTATATCACTTATTTGAGTTCCGCTTATCCATAATGTTTTCAAATTTTTAAATTTCTCTATTCCTTTTAAACTAGTAATATTTTTTTGTTGAAAAATATTAATAAAAGTAACATCATCAATATTTTCTTGTGTCATTTTTATTGTTTTTGTTTCATCTACTGAAGAACTTATTTTATCACTTAATTCTTCTTTTACAGCATTGTACATGTTCACATCTTCAAATGTTATATCTACGGTTTCTTCATCGGCAAATACCTTGTTATTTGCAATAAAAATACTAAAAGTTGTTATTAATGCAAAACATATTAAAGACATTAACACTCTTTTTTTATTCATTATATACCTCCCTCTTAATTAATAATAAATATTGTATATTTTTTATGTATTTTATTTATACATTTTACTTTGCTATATATGTTTTTTACTTTTTCACCTCCAAATTACATTAAATTTTTACATATATCTACAAAAATGATTATATTATATATTTTTGTGTTAGTCAACCTTTTTCGGTTAATTTTTATCAAAAAAGTTTGGTATAATATTTTATATTATTAAGGTGGTGTCTATGAATATTGGTGATGCGACTAGAAAAAAATTATTAAATCTATGTAAAGAAAGAAACATTACTATTAATAAATTATGTACTTTATCTGGCATTACACAATCTACAATTGATAATTTTATGAAAAAAAATACAAAAACCATTACACTTCAAACATTACAGTATATATGCGAAGGTTTAGATATGAAAATATGCGATTTTTTTAATGATAACTTATTTGACGATTTAGATGAATAAAAGGATGAACTATTTATATTATAGCTCATCCTTTATTCTTACAAAAAATATATAAAATAAATTTATATACTATTTTTTGCATTTTCAAATCTTTTAATTACATTTTCTTTTCCTATTATCTGCATTATAGAATAAATATCTGGTGTATTGTGTCTGTTTGTTATAGCGACTCTAATTATATCTGAAAAATCAGCTATACTTCCAACAAAGCTATCTGGACTTTCTTTGTACTCTTTCATATTTGTACAAAATCCAAGTTTTTCTGCAACAGCTTTCATATTAGAAAACCACTGGTCTTTATCGTTATTTTCATCATACACATTTATATAATTTTCTATAACATCTTTTATTAACTTTTTAGTTATCTTACTATCTATATTAAAATCATATTTATCTTTTAGATCTTCGTTATAGTAATCATCAAAAAAGTAAAAGAATGTTGGAATTATATCTTCCCATTTATATATATCTTTACGTATTTTTTTTGCTCCATCTCTTTCTAAAGCAAATATTTTTTTACTATATTCTAAATCTCTTGAAATAATGTCATATACTTCGCTGTTATATTCCTTTGACCAATCCAAGACATATTTTAAAACTTCATCGCTATTCATTCTTGATATTACTTCTTTTGATACATCATTTAATTTAACAAAATCAAATAATGCACCAGAAGTATTTATCTTTTTTAATTTCATTTCAAATTCATCGTTAGATACTAATCTATTTGCTCTTTTCCAATTTTCAAAATCAGAATTTATAATAGTAAGTAAATATTCGTTTACAGACTCAACTGGATAACCTGCTTTTAAAAAGTATGATACAGCAGCTTCTTTATCCTTTCTTTTACTAAGTTTCCTTTTAGAATTACCATCAAGTATCATTACATTTGGTATATGTACATAAACGGGAGCTTTAAATCCCATAGCATAGAATAACTCTAAGTGTATTGGCACTGATGATACCCATTCTTCTCCACGTATTACATGAGTTGTACCCATAAAGTGATCATCACAAACATGTGCAAAATGATAAGTAGGTAGTCCATCTGATTTCATAATTACAACATCTTGATCGTTCTGTGCAATTTCAATTTTTCCTTTAATGCCATCTTTAAAACTTACTTTTTTTAAATGAGATCCCATTGATCTAAATCTTAAAATGTACTTTTCTCCAGATTTTATTCTAGAAATATAATCATCTATTGAAATATTTCTACATTTAGCATAAACAGAATAATATCCTGGTACAATTTTATGTGCTTCTTGATAATCATGAGTTTTTTGTAACATTTCTGGAGTACAAAAACATGGGTATGCCAAGCCCTTCAAAATTAAATGTTTAGCACATATTCTATATATATCAGCTCTTTTACTTTGTTTATATGGCCCATAGTTACCTATTTCCTCATCTTTTGATATAACGCCTTCATCTGGAAAAATATTAAATTTTTTCATCTGAGAAGTTAAATCTTCAACGCTACCTTCTACTTCTCTTTTTCTGTCTGTATCTTCTATTCTTAAGAAAAATACTCCCCCAGTCTGATTTGCAAGTTTTTTATTTACAATAGATGTAAAAAGTGCTCCTGTATGAAGAAAACCAGTAGGAGATGGAGCAAAACGTGTAACGCATGCTCCCTCTTTTAAATTTCTTTTAGGATATCTTTTTTCTAAATCTTCAAGTGTTTCTTTTACATCTGGAAATATTAAATCAGCAAGTTCTTCGTATTTTGATTTTAAATTATCATCCATATTTAACCACCTTTTTATTTATCAATTATTTTTCCTTTTAATTTCCATGATGGATAACTAAGCCTTATATTATCAATTAATTTCAAAATTTTATTCTTTTGAATAATATCTTCATATTCAAAATTATCATCAATTATTTTACTTAAACTTATTCTAGCTTCATGTAAATTTACTTGTGCAATATTTATATAATTATTAATTAGCATTTCATCTATTTCTTTCATATTAATATCGGTAAAATTAACTATTAAATATTCTTTTAATTGCATATAATATTTACTTTTGTGAATAAAATCATTATTTTTTAGTCCTATTATTTCATTATTACCAAAAACTATATAATTACCTTTTCTACTGTTATAGAAATCAAAAGCTTCATTCTCATTATCAAATTCTATAGAAAAAAATATTACTAATTCTTCATCAATATAAGATACATCCATAATCTCTTTGTATACAATACCAGATACAATCAATAATTTTTTAAATTCATCCTTATCAATCTGTTTATACCTATTATAATATAAATCTACAATTTCTTGTAAAGAAATTACACCATAAACATTTATACAAAAATACAACAAATCTTTTACTTTTTTTATTTTTTGTCTATAATTTAATATTTGTTTACTATTAATTTTTGACTTAATGATATTAAATATATCATTTGGTATATGATATATAAGTTTTTCATCATTTAGGTTATACTCCATAAAAATTAATGAAAATTTTGTTAATTCATACAAAGACATCATATCAAATAAGTAATTAAAAGAGTCATCAATACTGTTAACTTTACTTATATCAATTTCTATATATCCATTATTTTTTACAATAGTTTTTAATAATTTAAAATATTCATCTCCTGAATTTTTTAATTGTAGATCAATTAATAATTCTTTATAAAAATAGAGTAAATCAATAATTTCTGCTTTTTTCATATTCTTACTTTTAATTACTTTAAAATTTAACTCATCTGTATTTTCAAAGTTATTATACATAGGAATAGAAGCAAATTGAGAGATTAATCTATCTTTTTTATATTGTTTTAAATAATCTTTGAATTTATATTCTTTTTTTACTTTTAAAGATCCTTCATCTAGAATCATTTCAAAAATACTATATCCTAATTCATCAAACATACTTTTCATCCCCTATTTTTATCTAAATCAACATCCATTAAAATTGGAAGTATCATTGGTTGACGTTTTGTTTTAGAATATACATAACGTGTTAGACTATCTCTTAAATTTGATTTTATATTAGACCATTCACGAATATTTTCTCTATCACATCTGTCAAGTTCTTCTTTTGCTAAAAATTTAATTTCTTCCATTAAATCTTCACTTTCTCTAACATAAACAAATCCACGAGTAACTATATCTGGTCCAGATATTACTTTAGCTGTTCTTCTATCCAAAGTTACAACAACTATAATCATACCATTTTCAGATAAAAGTTGTCTATCTCTAATTACTATATTTCCTACATCACCTACGCCAAGTCCATCTACAAGTATCATTCCTGATGGAACTTGAGTTGTTATTTTAGCACCATCATTTCCTATCTCTAGAGTTTTACCATTTTCCATTATAAATATATTCTCTTTTGGAGTTCCTGTACTTACTGCAAGTTCTCCATGTGTTTTAAGGAATCTATATTCACCATGAACTGGCATAAAATATTTTGGTTTTACTAAAGATAAAATTAATTTTAGTTCTTCTTTACAAGCATGCCCTGATACATGCACATCTGCAAGTTGATTATATATAACTTCAGCACCTAATTTTTCAAGTTCATCAATTACTTTATCTATTGATTTTTCATTTCCTGGTATAGCAGATGATGAGAATATAACTAAATCATCTGGTGTTATTTGTACTTTTCTATGTTCACCTGCTGACATACGACTAAGTGCAGACATAGGTTCGCCTTGTGTTCCTGTAGTTATTATTAACAGTTCTTCTGGATTGTAATTATTTATCTTATCAATATCTATGATTGTACCCTCTGGCACATCTAAATATCCAAGTTCTTGAGATACCTGAAGAACATTTACCATACTACGTCCTACAACAGATACTTTTCTATTAAATTTTACTGCAGAGTTCATAATTTGTTGCATTCTATGTATATTAGAGGCAAAAGTTGCAACAATTATTCTTTTTTTACAATTTGTGAATATTTTGTCAAATTCACGCCCAACAATACTTTCTGACATAGTATACCCTTCTCTTTGAGCATTTGTACTATCAGACATAAGAAGTGTTACTCCTTCTTCTCCAAGCTCTGCAAGTCTTGCAAAATCCATTGGTTTTCCATCAATTGGAGTATAATCTACTTTAAAATCTCCTGTATGGATTATTGTACCTACTGGTGTTTTTATTGCAAGTCCTGTTGAATCAGCTATTGAGTGTGTCATTCTTATAAATTCAACTTTAAAGTGTTTTAAAGAAATAACGTCACGTGGTTTTACTTGTTTTAATTTTGTACTTTTTTCTAAATGATGTTCAATTAATTTTGCATTTATTAATCCTAAAGTAAGTTTTGTTCCATATATTGGAACGTTTATTTTTTTAAGAAAATATGGTATTGCACCTATATGATCTTCATGTCCATGTGTTATAAATAAAGCTTTTACTTTATCTTTATTTTTTTCTAAATATGATATATCTTGTATTACTAAATCAACACCCAACATATCATCTTCCGGGAAAGCAAGCCCACAATCTACAACTATTATTTCATCTTGATATTCAAAAACGGTCATATTTTTACCTATTTCATTAAGACCACCTAAAGGAATTATCTTTAATTTAGCTTTTTCAAAAATAGTAGGTTTAGATGATTTAACTACTATAGGTTTAGAGTCCATATTTAAAAACTCTACATTTGGTCCTCTTTTTAACATTTTCCTTTTCGTATCTTTTGATAATTCTTTATTATTTAACATATCAATCCTATCTTTACTTTTATTTGTTTTCCTTACTGTTTTATTAATTGTTGGCTTTTTTGTTACGGACGCACTTTTCCCTATTCTTTTGTATTCTTTTTTTTCTTCCATTAAATTATTATTCCCCCTTATATTTATTTTTCAATTTACATTTACCACGAACAATATATAAATAGTATTTCTACTACTATATTACAAAATATAATAATTATAACACGAACTCATATATAACGTATATATTATACACCTATATACAAAAAAAGTCAAATTAGAGAAATGTCTAATTTTGACTTTAATTATTTAAATTTGTTTAATCTATCCTACTTATATATTTTTTATAACATTTTCTACAAACTGCTTTATACATTTCATTACCACCTAATAGAATTTTATCTCCATTAATTATAGCTTTACCATCTTTATATCTCATATTAATAGTTGCTTTTTTCCCACATTCACATATAGTTTTAATTTCTTCAATTTTATCTGCTATTGCCATAAGGCGCTTTGAACCTTCAAAAAGTTCACATTTAAAGTCAGCTCTTAAACCATAACAAATAACTGGTATATCTAAAAAATCAACAACGTCAGATAATTCATTTACTTGATTTTCTGTTAAAAAGTTACATTCATCTACTATAACACAATCAGGTTTATTTTCAAGATTTAATATATAATCATATATATTTGTATCAGGATAACATATAACAGCATCTCTTTGTAAACCTATTCTTGTAGTAATTTTTCCATTTCCGTATCTTGTATCAATTGATGGAACCATAAGCAAGCATTTTTGATTTCTTTCTTCATAGTTATATGCAACTTTTAATAAATCTATTGATTTTCCAGATCCCATAGTACCATATCTAAAATATAATTTAGCCATATATCTATCCCCTCTTTATAACAAATATAAATATAGTATATCAGTATTATATTTCTTTTTCAATAATTTTATATAAAAAAACTTAAGATAAATTTATACAATCTACCTTAAGTTATATGACTATTTACTCATCTAAAATATTTATACACATATATATTACTAGTTTATTCTACTTTTGTTCCACATTCAGGACAAAATTTAGAACCTTCACTTAATTTGTTTCCACATTTTGGACAAGTTTTTTCTTCTTCTTTCTTTTCACCACATTCACTACAGAATTTACCTGTATTCTCAGCACCACATTTTGGACATTTCCAAGATGAAGTATTTGTATTATCTGGAGTTGCTGGTGCTTCAACTGGTGCTTGCTCAGGCGTCTGAGCTTGAGCTGCAGCTTGTGGTTGTGGTTGCATAGGAGCAGCACCATTTCCTCCTGCTACTGCACCAAAAGCTCCTCCACTTGCCATATTCATCATGCCTATTCCCATAAAGCCATTAGCAGCTCCATTTGCATTACTTGCAGCATTTTGTACAGCATTTGCATATGCTCCAGTCATTACACCTTGTTGTTGATATGCATCTCCACCAATTTCATAATTGTCGATTTTTTCCTTAGATTTATCATCTAATGTTAAACTTTCTACAATAAATGAAACTAGTGCTATACCTCTTTTACGAATAGGTTCGTCAAAGACATTTTCATCCATTATTTGCTTTATTTCATCAGTTTTATTTGGAAGTTCTAATACTTCTATTTTATACTTATCACTTCCTAAACTATTCATTACATTTGAAAATGCTCCAATTACTTCAGATCTCATTTGTTCTACTAAATCAGATTTTCTATAAACACTTGCAGTTCCTGCAATTTGTGACATGAATTGAAATGGATCAACAATTTTAAATGTGTATTTACCAAAACATTTTACTTCAACACTCATTGCAATATATGAATTTGTTCTAGCATTCATTATTGGATGACCCCAATCTTTATATGGTACTGGTGCAGGTGTTCCAAATTTATTATCTAATATTTCTTTTATATTAAAGAAATATACTGCTTGTTCTTTAGCTGATGCTCCATTATATGTAAATCTTTGCCACATTTCTTTAAACATACCACCAAATTGTCCTGCAAAAAGTGATGGTGTAGATGATGAATCAAATGTATATACACCTTCCTCAGCTGATGCATCTATTATTCTACCATTATCATAAATGATTGCACATTGTCCAGGTGCTACTATTACTGTACTACCATTTGATATAACACCATTTGGTGTAGTTTTTTTAACCATTAATACATCATTTGGCATATCATCACATCTTATAGCTTCTTTCCATTGATCATGTAATGTTGAGCCTATTGCTCCAACTGCTGCTTTTATTAATCCCATTTTTTATTCCTCCTTTAAAAAATAGGCTAAGCTAAATTACTTAGCCTATTTTATTATTAAAATATTTATTTTATTCCTTCAAGTCCTGTAAGTACCCAATCGTGTTCACCTGTTGTTATAACACTTCCACAGTATTCACATTGTCCTGCTGATGTTATTTCTGTTGGTGCACCACAATTTGGACAGTTAGTTGTTGATTTGTTACTTGTTCCTAAATGTGTTTTTACTCCGTTTTTTCTTGCAAATGTAAGTTTATACTTCATGTGCCAATCCGTATCCTTATTTCCTTCAACAACTGCTTTTGTTGTAGCATCGATTATATAATCTTTCATTACAGCTTTTAAATATACTTCGATTATTTCTTTATCTCCATCTACTCTATGAGACATAAGTTCTGCTGATTCTACTGATATTCTTTCTATCATGTTTATTCTATTGTTATTAATGTATTCTTGTAATTGAGCATTATGTTGTTCAAAAAGTTCATTAGACTCAAATGGTCTTATTACTTTCCAATCTCTAGCTGTCCATGCTTGTTGTATTTTAACAAATACATCTCTAACCCATGACAAGAATTTTTCTTCAGAGAAGTTTGGATCAGTTGTTCTAATTTGTTCTGATATACCTTTTGTATCCGTATTTACTCCATCAACTCCACTTTGCAAGTCATTTAGTACATCTTTTACTTTATTTAAATCAGTCATATCTTTTATATTATTTATTTTTCTTTTAGATTTTTCATCTACAAATACAATTATTCCGATAACTACCAAAACAACTATAGCACCAAATATTGAGCCTCCTCCTCCACTGCTACCTGAAGAACTTACATGACTACTACCACTATAGTATGAACTACTAGATGATCCACTGTCGTATCTGTTTATGTTGCCAACATCTGCAAATATAACTGAAGGTATAGAAATAACTGTAACTAACATAATAATCGCAAAAATTTTTATACCGTTTTTTCCACTTCATTTTACATATATACCCCCTCTACATTATTTATGTTGATATACAAAATTCTACATATATCTACACAATTTGATTATATTATATATTTTTTTATCAGTCAACCTTTTTCTTTTTATTTACAAAAAATTAGTAATGTATAATGAAAAGTATTAACAACATTATATTTTATTTAAAACTATAAAATGGAGAAAATATAACAAAAAATAACTATTGGATTTTACATTCCTTTAGTTATTTTTTATTTATATATTAATCTTTATTTACTACATGTACAGGATATTTTCCTTCCTTTAAAACTTCTTGAATTTTTACTGGTCTTAATGGAATTTGATCAATTTTATCTCTTTGTATCCACTCATATTGTAAATAATCTTTACCTTCTATATTTTTAATCGTATCTTGTATTAGTTTATCTTTTTCATCTTTAAATTCTGCTAAATATACAAATGATATTTCATGATATTTTTTCCCATTCATTTTGAAAAAATTTTCTATTGTGGATATATAATCTATTATTTCAATTTCTTTTCCAATTTCTTCTTTTATTTCTCTTTTTACAGTAGATTCTGAATCTTCTCCTAATTCAACTCTTCCTCCAACTAAAGCATAATGGTCTGAATTTATATTTTTATGTACTAAAATTTTATCATTATGAATTATTACCACTGCTGCTCTAACATTTAATATATAATCTTGTACTTCTATTGTTATATCCATATTAATATTTCACTCCTTATTAATTACTTTAACTATAAATGTAGATTTACGCATATAAATATATAGAAAATCAAAAATATTTTCAAATTAAAATATACAGATAAAATAATAATG
>CANRGL010000020.1 GCA_947630145.1 uncultured Clostridia bacterium
GAAGTATCTACAAAAGAGAAGAAATGGCTAGATGATTTAGGAATAATGCCAGCAGGATTTACAATACATGAGGCATACGAAGATTGTTTTGAGTGGAAAGGTAATACTATTACAGGATATTATGAAGATAAATTAAAAGAATATTTAAAAGAGACAAATGGAGTTTTAAAAATTCCAAAAAGATGTGATGATATAGGAACATATGCTTTTAGTAATTGTGATTTATTTACAAGTGTTATTTTTCAAGATGAAAAAGAAATATCTATACAAAATCAGGCTTTTAGATATTGTGAAAATTTAAGAAATGTACATATTTCAAAAACAGTAATTTTAATTGGCAAGCTTGTATTTAATAGATTAGATAATTTAGTAACTATTGAAGTAGATGAAGAAAATCCAAATTATAGTTCTAAAGATGGAATTTTGTATAACAAGGATAAAACTACATTAATTACAGCACCTGGTGCAATTGAGATATGTAAGATTCCAGATACAGTAGAAATTATTGGTGAGTATTCATTTGATAGTTGTAAAAAATTAAGAGAAGTGGAATTTTTTGAAGGGGTAACTGAAATTAGGTCTTGGGCATTTGCAGATTGTGAAAGTTTAAAAAATATAACGTTTCCAGATAGTTTAATTAGGATAGGAGTGTATGCTTTTTCTCAATCTAATTTAACTGGAACAATTAAAATACCAGATAATGTTGAATATATTGAAAGTCATGCTTTTAATGAATGTTATAATATACCAAAAGTAATACTTGGTAAAAAAGTAAAAGAAATAGAAAATGATGCATTTTACGTTTGTAATTCACAAACAGAATTTGAAGTTGATAAAGAAAATAATTATTTCAATACATATGATGGAGTTTTGTATGATAAAAATTTAACAAAAATAGTATATATTCCTTACGGAAAAAAAGGTCAACTTAATATACCAAAAACTTTTACGACTTTTAGTCTAACATATAATAATCTTAGTCAAAATAAACAAATAACAAAGATAGAAGTTGATAGTAATAATCCAAATTATAGTTCGCAAGATGGAATATTATATGATAAGAATAAAACTAATCTAATTTTTGCACCTTCAGGATTAAGTGTAGAAAATTTAACAATACTTAATAGTGTAGAAAATATATCAGACTATGCATTTAGCTCTTGTGAAAATATAACAGGATCTTTAAATATTCCAGAAGGAGTAAAATCTATTGGAAGTAGTTCTTTTGCTGATACTGGATTATCAGGAGAGGTAAATATACCATCAAGTGTAACTTCTTTAGGTAAATCTGCTTTTAGCTCTTCTTATGCAATAACAAAAATAAATATAGACGAAGGGAATCAAAATTATAGTTCACAAGAGGGAATTGTATATAACAAAGATAAATCTACATTGTTATTTGCGCCAGAGGGATTAACAATTAATAATCTTACTTTGCCAGATAATGTAAGAGTTATTGAAGTTTGTGCATTTATGTTTCGTCGTAATGTTACAGGTACATTAAGATTAAACAATAATTTAGAAACAATTAAAGAATATGCTTTTGATGGTACTAATATTAGTGAAGTTATAATTCCTGCAACAGTAAAAACAATAGAAAACTATGCTTTTGCAGAGTGTTATTATCTTGAAAAAATTAAATGTGGTGCTAATGAAAAACCAGATGGATGGAGTAAATATTGGAATTGGGGGAATGTTGCAACTGAATGGGGATATACAGAATAAAAAGTATTTAAAAATTTTATCGTAAAATGACAAATATTGTAAAAATAGAGTAAAACTATTGACAAAGAAAACATAAAGTGATATTATTATATAACTTTTAAAAATTAAATTCTAATTAATTAAGGAGGATAACTATGAATAAAATGACTAGTTTATATCAAAAACCTGTATCAAAAGGTACTTGTATGCCAAAAAGAAAAATTAAAATTAACGAAAGTGAAGTAAAAAGAATAATGGGAAAATATTATCAAGCTTTTTTAAAAAGTAAAGAGCAAATGAATGATATTGTTGGCTAATCTCAAAAAAGATGAAATTATAATTATTTAATTTCATCTTTTTTTGTTAAATTTTATTTATATTAAATTAATGATAATATGCGATATAAAACTAGTAGATTACATAGATATGTAATATTATTTTTTTAAAAATAAAATTGTTGAAAAAACAAGAATAATGTAATATAATAACCTTAAGTTTTGTAATAGGAAGGAAAGTGATATTATGGCTACAAAATATATTTTTGTAACAGGTGGTGTTGTATCTGGTCTTGGAAAAGGAATAACAGCAGCTTCAATAGGAAGACTTTTAAAATCTAGAGGAATAAAGGTAACTATACAAAAACTTGATCCATATTTAAATGTTGATCCTGGAACTATGAATCCATGTCAACATGGTGAAGTTTTTGTAACAGATGATGGCTTAGAATGTGATTTAGATTTAGGTCATTATGAAAGATTCATTGATGAAAATTTAAATAGATACAGCAACATTACTACAGGAAAAATATATATGCAAGTTTTAAACAAAGAAAGAAAAGGAGAATACCTTGGTAAGACAATACAAGTAATACCACATATAACAAATGAAATTAAAGAAACAATATACAAAGCAGGAGAAATTTCAGGTGCAGATGTAGTTATAACAGAAATAGGAGGAACAGTTGGGGATATAGAATCTCAACCATTTTTGGAAACTATAAGGCAAGTAAGAGCTGAAAAAGGTTTTGATAATGTAATGTTTGTACATGTAACTTTAATTCCATACCTTCCTAAATCAGAAGAACTTAAAACAAAACCTACACAACATAGTTGTAGAGAATTAATGAGTATAGGTATAGTACCAGACATGATAGTAGCTAGGACAAGTTTTTCGTTAAATGAAGAACTAAAAGAAAAAATATCACTTTTTTGTAATATTAGTCCACAAAATGTTATTGAAAATTTAGATGTGGATTCAATATATGATGTACCTTTGATGTTTGAACAGCAATCAGTAGCAAGTATAATAATGAACAGATTTAAACTAAAAGAGACAAAAAATGATCTTTTAGATTGGCATAAACTTTGTAAAAAACAAAATGATATAAAAGAAGATGTGGAAATTGCCATTGTAGGTAAGTATGTATCATTAAAAGATGCGTATATATCTATATATGAAGCACTTCATCATAGTGAAATTCCTAACAATGTAAATGTAAAGATACGTTGGATAGATTCTGAAATATTAGAAAAGAAAAAAGCTGAAACTGTATTAGATGGAATTAACGCAATGATTGTTCCAGGTGGATTTGGAAATAGAGGAATAGAAGGTATGATAAAAGCTTTAGAATATGCAAGAATAAATAATATACCTACACTTGGAATCTGTCTTGGAATGCAACTTATGGTTGTGGAATATATGAGAAATGTGGTAGGACTTAAAGATGCTAATAGCTTAGAATTTAATGCTACAACTAAAAACCCTGTAATTAATATTATGGAAGATCAAGTAAACATTGAGGATAAAGGCGGTACTATGAGACTTGGAAAATATCCTTGTACATTAGATGCAAATACAAAGGCTTTTGATGCATATAAAGATAGTCTAATATATGAAAGACATAGACATAGATTTGAATTTAATAATGATTATAGGGATATGGCAATAAAAAACGGACTTAATATTGTTGGTACATCACCTGATAATAAATTAGTAGAAATGGTTGAAATAAGTGATAATTTATGGTCTGTAGGAGCGCAATTTCATCCAGAACTTAAGTCAAGACCAAATAGACCTCATCCATTATTTAGAGATTTAGTTAAATATGCTAAAATTAGAAAAAATACAAAATAATATAATAAAAGACTTGAACTTTTAATAGTTTCAGGTCTTTTGTTATTTACATATTTAAATTATAATGGTATAATATATAGTATTAATTGGAGTTGATAATTTTGTTTAATTTATTTACAAGGGAAGGTATAATATCTTTTTTATATACACTTCCTGCACTTTTATTTTGCCTTGCAATTCATGAATTTGCACACTCATATACAGCATATAAACTAGGGGATAGATCTCAAAAAGCTATGGGAAGACTTACATTAAATCCACTATCACATATTGATATATCAGGTTTTATATGTATAGCTTTATTTGGCTTTGGTTGGGGAAAACCTGTAATGATAGATGATAGGAATTTTAAAAATAAAGCAGCAGGAAATGCTATTGTTGCTCTTGCAGGTCCACTTTCAAATTTAATTATGGCAGTTGTGTTTACTATAATATTGAAAATTTTGATTATTACAGGAGTAATAACAACAGCAGTAAATTCTACAGTTGGTAGTATTATTTTAAATATGCTAATTCTTGTAATACAGTTTAATGTCGTATTTGGAATATTTAATTTAATACCAATACCACCATTTGATGGATCTAGGATTCTTTATTTCTTCTTGCCTAGTAAAGGTAGAGAAATGATGTATATGATTGAAAGATATTCTTTTATAATTGTACTTGTTATACTTGTAACTGGTATTGGAAGTTTTATTGTAAGTCCTATTATAAATTTTGTACTTTCATTACTTACAAAATTTATATTACTGTAAAAGGAGAAAACATATGATTTGTTTAAGTATAGAAAGTAGTTGTGATGAAACTGCTGTTGCTATAATAAAAGATAAAAGAGAAGTATTAGCAAATATAGTATCTACTCAAATAGATATACATAAAAAATATGGTGGAGTAGTTCCAGAAATTGCATCTCGTGAACATATCTTACATATACCATTTGTAGTAAAAGAAGCTTTAGATACGGCTAATATCTCTTTTAAAGATATAGATTATATAGGAGTAACATATGGGCCAGGACTTGTTGGAGCTTTACTTGTTGGTGTTGCCTATGCAAAAGCGTTAGCATACGTTCTAGATATACCAATAGTACCTACAAATCATATGCATGGACATATAGCTGCAAACTATATAACATATCCTAATTTAAAACCGCCATTTTTATCTCTTGTTGTATCTGGAGGACACACTAATTTAGTATATGTTGAAGATTATACTAAATTTAAAATGATAGCAAAAACTAGGGATGATGCAGTAGGTGAAGCTTTTGACAAAGTAGCAAGAGTTTTAGGACTTCCTTATCCAGGTGGTCCTGAGGTATCAAAATTAGCACAACGTGGAAAAAGTACGTATAAGTTACCTAAAACAAAATTTGAAAATTATGATTTTAGCTTTAGTGGAATAAAGACAGCTGTGATAAATATAGCAAATAAAGAAAAAGAAAAGTTAAATAAAGAGGATTTAGCTTGCAGTTTTCAAACTACTGTATGTGAAGAATTAGTTGATACGACTATTAATGTTATGAAAGATATGAATATAAAAGAAGTTGCTCTTGCAGGTGGAGTATCAGCAAATATATATTTACGAGATTTATTACAAAAAAAGTGTAAAGAAAATAAATTTACAGCATATATTCCAGATTTAAAATACTGCACAGATAATGCAGCTATGATTGGGGTTGCAGCAAGTTATAACTATGAAGCAAATAAATATTTTAAAATAGAAGATAAATTAGATTTAAATGCAGTAGCAAATTTAAAAATAGATAATTAGTATTTAAAGCATTGAGGTGTATTATTGTGTTAGATGTTCAATTAAGAGCTTTTTTAGATAAAGATAAATATAGAGAGTTAATAGAAAAATATAACAGTGTTCTTCATACGGAAAAGCAAATTAGTTATTTTTATAACCTAGAAGAAGATTTTAGGTTTATGAAAACTAAAACATATTCTGAAATTTGCATTAAAGAAGGAAATATACATGATGATATAAAGGAAGAAAAAACAGTAAAAATAGATTCGAAATATAATGATAATATGACATATATCTTAGATAAATTAGGATATGTTCCCGAAGTTAAATGGTATAGAACACGAAGTACAGCAAAGCTTGATTTTGATATTAATATTTGTTTAGATTATACAGTAGGATATGGATATATAATTGAAGTATCTAAAAAAATAGATGATAGTAAAAAGTTTGACCTTACTAAAATAGAACTTGGAAATTTCCTTGAGAGTTTAGATATAGATATAACAAGTAAAGATAAGTTTAATGAAAAGTATAATGAATATATTTTAAATTGGAGAACACTTACAGAAAAAGTAAATGATAATAATTTTTTAAAATAAGAAAGGAGTCAGTAAATGGCAACATATGCAATATCTGATCTTCATTTATCTTTTGGAACTAATAAACCTATGGATATATTTGGTACTAAATGGAAAAATTATGAAGAGAAAATAAAAGAAAATTGGGATTTAGTAGTAAATGATAATGATGTTGTTATAATTCCAGGAGATATATCATGGGCAATGACTTTTAAAGAGGCAGTTAAGGATTTTGAATATATAAACAATATGAAAGGTAAAAAGATATTTTTAAAAGGAAATCATGATTATTATTTTTCTACAAAGAAAAAAGTAAATGAATTTTTAGAAGATAACAAATTTAATACAATAAAAGTTTTATTTAATGATGCAATTGATACAGATGAATATATTGTTTGTGGAACTAGAGGTTGGGGAAAGACAGAAAATAATGATAAACAATTAGATAAAAAAATTATTGCAAGGGAAGAAGGAAGGCTAAAAATATCACTTGATATAGGTAAAAAATTACAAAATGATTATAAAGATAAAGGTATAAATAAAGATATTATTGTTGCTATGCATTTTCCTCCATTTATTTCAAATTTTCAAAATATATTAGAAGAATATAAAGTAAAAAAATGCATATATGGACATTTACATGGTTTTGGTCATACAATGGTAAAAGAAGGAATAATTAATAATATTGAGTATGTAATGGTAGGGTGTGATTATACAGGCTTTAAATTGGTAAAATTATAAAAAGTTTTATAAATGTATTTATAATTTTTTAAACTTATGTTATAATAAATAAAAATAAGGGGGATAAAAATATGTTCAAAGATAAGAAAGGTATAAGTTTAATAGCTATAGTTTTAATTGTTGTTGCAATAATTGTTGTAGGAATAGTAGCAACTATATTAGTTATAAATAAAGGTAATGATAATAATTCAAATTCAAATAATTCTAATAATAATAGCCAAGTTACTACAAATAAAGATGAAAATACTATGCAAGATACCCAAAATAATAGTAGTACAAATATTTTATCAGGAGGAACTTATAAAATACCTATGAAAGATATTTATATTGACACTCCAAACTGGCAGGAAATAGAACAAGGTTTTACAGAGTTATTTATTATTCATGAGTCTAAATATGTTGCTATTACAGAAGCTTTTGAATCTGCTGCAACAGATGTGAAAAGTGCACATAATGAGACATTTAAGGAGTTCATTCTAAATATGCAAAATTATGAAGGTGGTGTTAATTCTATTAACATTACGAATGAAAAAGAAACAACAATTGGAGATTTGAAAACATATTATTTCGAAGGAACAATCAATTATGGAAGAGATACTATCCATGATGGATATGCAATAGGATATTCATTTATTTTAGGTGGAACATCTTATGAAATAATAGGTTCAGTAATAGATGAAAGTCAATCAGCAGAATTAATAGAAGAAGTTTCAGAAGTAGTAAATGCTATGATAAAAACTGTTAGAACTGAAAAATAGAAAAACAAGGAAGGCTATTAGTTTTAATATCCTTCCTTAATTTTTTAAATTTTAATATAAGACGCTTGTTGTAAATACATAAAATGAATAAATGTTAAATACGTATTAAAATTGTCAGCATAACATAAAAAGATGTTTTCATAGAACACAAAATCCAATAAAAACATCCAGCTTGGCAGGGGTGGAAGGAGTCGAACCCTCCTCTGGAGTTTTGGAGACTCTTATTCTACCGATGAACTACACCCCTATATATTTATGCTACAATAAATATTGTAACATTATTTTTTGTTTTTTGCAATAGTTTTGCTTTAATTTTACCATTTTTAAAATTTAATAAAATATTTTTGAATTTAACATTTGTAAAATAATTAATCTTATATTAAACTATATTAATATAAACTAAAGTATATTATATAAAAATGTAAATATACTTTTGAGTGTGCCATATAATTATAGATTTTATCAATAATTGCAAAATTTCCTATAAGAATTATATAAAGAGTTGTATTTTTTACAACTTTTTTGTTTAGATTTTAAAAAATTTTAATAGTATAATTATACCTCAGAATTTTTTTCTGAGGCACTTTTATATAAAAATTTCCATAAAACCTATTAAAATTAATATAACAGAAGAAATTATTTCGGAATATTTTTTAATTAATTTGTTATTTATTTTTTTACCTAAATTATTTCCAATATATAATAATATACTACCAAATATAAAGGTACATATTGTGGTACACAATATATTAACACCTGTAATACTTGCCGCTATACCTGCAGCAATGTTATTTAAACATATTGTTAATATAATTAATAATAGTTCCTTTATACATATATGATTATTTGTAATTTTATTTTTATTTTTATTTAATATATTTTTAGTTTCATTTTTGTCTATATTTTTCTTTTTAAATATTATATTTGATATAATAGGGTATATTCCTAGTAATATTAATAATGATGAACCAATTATATTTGCAATTTTTATATTAAAAAAACTAGATATATTTTGTCCAATTAACATAGAAAAAAAAGTAACTATAGAAGTTATAACACATATAAATATATTTTTTGTTAAAGGAATATGTATCTTTTTAATACCATATGATATTCCTATAGGGAAATTATCAATATTCGATGCAATACTAAATAGTATACTTGATATTAGCGTAAACAAAATTGTCCTCCTTCCGTTAAATATAATCCCTTAATATATTTAATGAAAAAAAAGAAATTTTGCTACATATAGTATTATAATTTTAGTTTAATTATCGTTAGTAATATAGTGTATAATTATAAAAAATAAACCTGTACAAAACCTAAAAAAAGCTTCTTCAATATCTTTGGTTATATATAAATCTTTTGAAAGAACAATTAAAGAACCATTAAATTTTTTTGAAACTATTGGTATAATACATTTTAGTGAATAACTTTTAGAATTATTAAAATTTAATATATTTACTTTATTTTGCTCTTTTATAATTAACTCTTTAATACAATAATTAAATGGCAGTGTCTTTTTTGAATCGTTATTAACTATATAATTATGTGAAATTCTTAAATTATCTTTTTCTAAATTTGGTAAGTTATAAAAATATTCTATTATTTTTTTGTCATTTAATATCTTATTTAATAAGTCTTTAAAATTTTTCGTTACTTTTTGTGTATTTTCATTCATATTATTATATATCAAATTTTCGGTATCTGTTATTGCTATTCCATATCCTAATTTGATACTATTTAAGTACTTTATTAAATCTTCATGTAAATTCAGAAGAATCCCTCCTTATGTTATTTACCATTTTTTTACATTTATGGTAAATATGCTAAGAAATTATATGTAAATTTATTATATTATATGTTTTTACTACATATAATTAATTTAATAATTTGTATAAATAAATTTTCTAAATTAATTATAATTCTTTACAAAAATAAAATCAATATAATTAAGGAATAAAATGTATTTTTTTGACACTATTTTAAAAATAATAAAGCATGTATAATATAATTGTATTTTTAAAGATTAGGTGAAGCTTATGAAAGAATTTAAGGAAAAACGTGTACATATGACTATGGAAATTTCTGTTTGTAATATAGAAAAAATTAATGATATAATTAAATCAGAAAAAATTAGTTTTAATGAATTCATAAATAGAGCAATAAAGAATAACTTTAAAGATAATATAACAAAAATAAATATATATCAAAGAGAAGAATCAGAAGCAATAAAATTAAGAATATTGGAAAGTATATATATGCCTATTTCTAAGTTTACAAAAAAGTACAATATATCAATAACGAAAATAATTAGTTATTGTATTAATGAAGAAATAAAAAAATATAATTTAAAAAATAAAAATAATTAAGTCTAAATTAACTCTTTTTTAATAACATAGTTATTAAGGAGGAGTTTTATGATTAGTATAAGTTTATGTATGATAGTAAAAGATGAGGAAGCTGTATTAAAAAGATGTTTAGAAAGTGTAAAAGACATAGTAGATGAAATAATAATAGTAGATACTGGTTCTAAAGATAATACTAAAAATATTGCAAAAGAATATACTAATAAAATATATGACTTTAAGTGGGTAGATGATTTTTCTAAAGCAAGGAATTTTTCTTTTTCAAAAGCTACTAAAGAATATATTTTATGGCTTGATGCAGATGATGTTATTTTAGAAAAAGATAAAGAAAAGTTTATTAATTTAAAAGAAAATCTTAATAAAGATGTTGATATGGTTATGATGAGATATGATATTTCTTTTGATGAAAATGGAAATTCTACATTCTCATATAATAGAGAAAGACTTTTAAAAAATAATAATGGGTATAAATGGGTAAGCCCTATTCATGAGGTTATAATGCCATATGGTAATATTATTTATACAGATATTGCTATATCTCATAAAAAAGAAAAAAAGCAGTATACAAAAAGAAATTTAAAAATATTTAATAAGATGTTAAAAGAAGGTATTATTTTAGATGCAAGGCAACAATTTTATTATGCAAGAGAATTATATTACAATAGTATGTATAAAAAAGCAATTAAAGAATTTGATAAATTTTTTAGTATGGATAATGCTTGGATAGAAAATAAAATTAGTGCATGTCTTGATGAATACGAATGTTATACTTTGTTAAATGATGAAAAAAATGCAATAAAAACATTATTAAAAAGTTTTGAATATGATAAACCAAGAGCAAGTATATGTTGCAATATTGCAAAACATTTTTACCTAAAAAACAATTTTAACACAGCAATATTTTGGTATAAATTAGCTACAACTCTAAAGCCAAAAATAGAAAATGGTGGTTTTGAAATTTTGGATTATTACGATTATATACCATATCTTGGTTTATGTGTCTGTTATGATAAATTAAAAAATTATACTCTTGCAAATGAGTATAATGAAAAGGTTGGAAAGATAAGGCCAAATGATAATATATATTTAAATAATAAAAAATATTTTGGTAAAATTCTAGATATTATAAATTAATATAAAATAATAATTTAAGTCAATATATATAACTTTTATTAAATTGTATATATTGATTTATTTTTTTTTACATAGTAGAATATATGTAATGAATTTTAGAGGTGAAAATATATGTTAAGACAGAAGATATTAGAAATAATAGTATTAACTCTTGCTCTTATTACTATTGTATTTGCAATAGCTTCATGTATATATAAAGATAATGTAGTAACTTTAAGAGTTATTAGCGGTGTTTTAATTGTAATTACAATTAGCCTTAATTTTTATGCAAATTATAACAAGAAAAAATTATAATTACATAAATTTTGACTTTTTTAAATAAAAATGTTAAAATATATATTAAAGTTATTTTTAAGTAAGGAGAAAATCATGGCAAAGAAGACAGTAGCAATAATAGGCAGACCAAATGTCGGAAAGTCAACATTATTTAATGTATTAGCTGGAGAAAAAATTGCAATTATAAAAGATACTCCAGGTGTTACAAGAGATAGAATATATGCAGATTGTAATTGGAGAAATATAAATTTTAGAATAGTTGATACTGGTGGAATAGAGCCTGAGTCTGAAGATATAATTTTAAAACAAATGAGAAGGCAAGCAGAACTTGCAATGGATATTGCAGATGTTATTGTGTTTATAACAGATGTAAAAGTAGGTGTCACATCTTCAGATAAAGAAATAGCACTTATGTTAAAGCGTACAAAAAAGCCAATAATTTTAGTTTGCAATAAATGTGATAAAGTAGGTGCAACACCTCCAGAAGTATATGAATTTTATGATCTTGGCCTTGGAGATCCACTTGCAATATCTGCAGGTAAAAAACTAGGAATAGGCGAAATGCTAGATAAAATTTATGATAATCTAGGAGATATATCAAATGAAGATATAGAAGATGATAGAATAAAAGTTGCTGTTATTGGTAAGCCAAATGCAGGAAAATCATCTTTAATTAATAAAATATTAAAAGAAGAAAGACTTATAGTATCTGATGTTGCTGGTACTACGAGAGATGCAATAGATACAGAACTTGATAATAAATTTGGCAAGTATACATTTATAGATACAGCAGGAATAAGAAGAAAAAGCAAAATTTATGAAGATATAGAAGAATATTCTGTTATTAAAGCAAAGTTTGCAATTGATAGAGCTAATGTATGCCTTTTATTAATAGATGCAGTAGAAGGTGTTACAGAGCAAGATGAAAAAATAGCAGGACTTGCTCATGAAGCAGGAAAAGGTATTATTATTGTAATAAATAAGTGGGATCTGATAGAAAAAGATAATTATACTTTTAATAGTTATAAAAATAAAGTATATGAAAAACTTGCATATTTAAAGTATGCCCCTATAATTTTTATGTCTGTTTTAACAGGAAAAAGAGTAAATGATATTTTTAAGGTTATAAATGAAGTTGATAAAAATAACAATTTAAGAGTACCAACAGGACTTTTAAATGATGTAATATCAGAAGCAATAGCTATAACTCAACCACCTTCTGATAAAGGAAAAAGACTTAAAATATATTATGCTACACAAGTATCAGTAAGGCCTCCAACATTTGTTATTTTTGTAAATTCAAAACCTTTAATGCATTTTTCTTATGTAAGATATTTAGAAAATCACTTAAGAAAACATTTTGAATTTAAAGGTACTCCTATACATATGATAATAAGAGAAAAAAGTAAGAAAGATAAATAATATTTTTAGGAGGAAAAATATGACAGTATATAAAATTTGCATATTTTTAATTACATATTTAATTTGTAGTATAAATCCTGCTATAATATTTTGTAAATTAAAAACAGGAGAAGATATAAGAAAACTTGGTAGCGGAAATGCAGGAACTGCAAACGCTATGAGAGTACTTGGAAAGCCATTAGGTATATTAGTTGTAATTTGCGATGTGCTTAAAGTATGTATTTCTTTTTTTGTAATATATGCAATAAATAGAATATTTAAGCAAGACGATTTAAATACCTTAAAATCAATTTTTATCGTTTCTGCGGTTGTAGGGCATTGTTATCCTATATATTATAAATTTAAAGGTGGTAAAGGTGTAATTGTTGGTATGACCACAGCTTTTATTTTAGATGCAAAAACAGCAATTGTATGTGTTGTTGTAGGTTTAATTATAATATTATTAACAAGAATGGTTGCAATGGGAACTTTTTTGGGTACTATTACTTATGTTTTATTTACTATATTTACCAAAAAAGAATATATAATACCAATAATAATAGCTTGTGCTATAATTTGTTTTAAACATAGAACAAATATAAAAAGAATAATTACACGTCAAGAAGAAAAATTATGGTAAAGGAGAAATTTAAAATATGATAAAAGAGAGTAATATGGCAATTTTTTCACTACTTTTAGGATTTGTAGTTGTGTTTTGTGATATAGCTAATTTTCTTGCATATAAATATATGATAATAATATCTTCGGTAGGTGTTATTATCTCTATATTAGCTTTAATATTAAGCTTAATAAATAAGAAAAAAATAAAATCTAGAAGGGATAAATATATTTTTTCAATTATAATAGCAACAATGTCATTAGTATTTAATTTATTTTTATTAATAAGTTTAATATTATTTATGTTAGCAAAGTAAATATTAGATATTAAATATTAAATATTAAAAAATATTAAGGGGGAAAAAACAATGGATAAAATTTTAGTTTTTGGACATAAAAATCCAGATACAGATAGTGTAACTTCTGCAATAGTTATGGCAGAATTTGAAAAAAAACTTGGAAATGATGCAAAAGCATACGTTCTTGGAAAATTAAATAAAGAAACAAAATATGTATTAAATTATTTACATATGGAACAACCAGAATTACTAGAAAGTGTAGAAGATGGTCAAAAAGTTATACTTGTAGATCACAACGAGATTAAGCAAAGTGTAGAAAATAGAGAAAATGCAAAAATACTTAAAGTTGTAGATCATCATAGAATATGTGATATATTAACAGCAGAACCTTTATATTATAGAGCTGAGCCAGTACGGATGTACAGCAACTATTTTATATAAAATGTTTAAGGAAAAAAATATAGAAGTTGATAAGACTTTAGCTACTCTTATGATATCAGCAATTATATCTGATACATTGTTGTTTAAATCACCAACTTGTACAAATGAAGATAAAGATACAGTTTATGAACTTAATAAAATTGTAAATTTGAATATAGAAGAATATGGACTTGAAATGTTAAAAGCAGGTACTGATTTATCAGATTTAACAGAAGAAGAACTTTTAACATTAGATGCTAAGCAAATTGATATTGGAAGTTACAAAACAATAATAGCACAAGTAAATACTGCAAGCATTCCTGATATGTTAAAAAGAAAAGATAAAATAGAAGAACAAATAAATAAAGAAATTGAAAGAAAAGGTTTAGATTTATTTGTATTTGCAATTACTGATATAATAAATAGTAATTCTCAAGTAATAGTATTAGGAGAACAAGCCAAATTAGTAGAACGTTCATATAATGTAAAACTAGAAGATAATACTGCTCTTTTACTAGGTGTTGTATCTCGTAAAAAACAAATAATACCAATTCTTACAGAAAATGTATAAATAAAATAAGTAAAGTAAGTAAGATAAAAATACAAAATATGACATTAAGATATTGACTAATAATTTTTACTATAATATAATATTTATTATATTATAAGGAGGTTTTTTATGGGAATTGCAGCATTAATACTAGGTATAATATCAATAATAGTTTCTTTTGTACCTTTTTGTGGTATAATTGCTTTTCTTCCAGCAATGGTAGGACTTATTTTAGGTATTGTTGATCTTGTATTAAAAAGTAGACAAAACCAATCAAAAGGGACTTCTATTGCAGGTGTTATTTTATCAAGTCTTGCAATAGTTATAATGATATTTTGGTTTTTTATACTTGGAATGGCAGCAAGTTCTGAGCCTGAAAAACTACAAGATATATTAAAAAATTTAGGTGATGATATACAAGTAGAAATTGAAAAAGAAAACAATAGTGTTTTATAAATGATTAAAATTTCTATTTGTAATAAAAAAAACTATATATATTTAAGTATTACTATATTAGTACTTTGTTTATATATAGTTTTTTTTCCATATTTTGCAAAAATATTAAATAGTATATCACCTAAACTTACAACTTGTATATATAAAGCTATTACTGGTAAGCCTTGTCCACTTTGTGGTGGCACTAGATTTATAGCAGGGATAAAATATAATTTAAATAATTTATCATATTTTAACTCTTTTTTTGGATATGTTATTATTTTTGTATTTTTAGAAATAATTTTTAGATTATTTTTAATTATATTTATAAAAAAAATGAGTACTAAAGTATTAAAAAGAATTTTTATTTTTGATTTAATTATACACAGCATTGTTTTTATAACATATATAGTTTATGAAATAATATATATTATCATTACATAATATACTTTATATTGTATATATAAATTTTATGTACACAATATAAAGTATAATTTTTACACTATAATATTTCATTAATGTTATATCGTTATGTTGTGTTTTATATTATATAATATTTATATATAAGTATATGTAAAAAAATACCAGTAAATATGGAAAAAAATAGAAAAAATTTTTTAAAAAAATTTGTAAAAAAATATTGACACAATATTTTCTTAATGCTATAATCATATCTAGAAACACAACATGTTGTATATGTTATGTTACAAAGATACAAGGAGTGGTATATGTTATGATTACTATGATAATTAAAAGAGATGGTAGAAAAGTTCCTTTTAATATTGAAAAAATTACTAAAGCAATTTACAAAGCAGCAGAAGCTGTCGGAGGAAATGATTATAAAGAAGCTGAAGAACTTGCAGCTAAAGTTTGTAAATATTTAGAGGAAAAATCTAGTGATGAATGTCCTACTGTAGAAAAAATACAAGATGCAGTAGAACATGTATTAATTGAAGAAGGCCATGCTTCAACAGCAAAAGCATATATTTTATATAGAGCTGAAAGAACAAAACAAAGAGAAATGAATTCAGAAATAATGAAAATATATGAACAACTTACTTTTAAAGATGCAAAAGATAGTGATGTTAAAAGAGAAAATGCTAATATTAATGCAGATACTGCAATGGGAACTATGCTTAAATATGGTTCAGAAGGTGCTAAAAAATTCTATCAAATGTTTGTATTAAAAAAAGATCATGCTCAAGCACATATAAATGGTGATATACACATACATGATTTAGACTTTTTAACACTTACTACAACATGTTGTCAAATTGATCTTATAAAACTATTCCATAATGGATTTAGTACAGGTGAGGGACATTTAAGAGAGCCACAAAGTATAGGTAGTTATGCAGCACTTGCAGCAATAGCCATTCAATCTAATCAAAATGATCAACATGGTGGTCAAAGTATACCAAACTTTGAATATGCAATGGCACAAGGTATAAGAAAGTCATATACAAAATTATATGCTAAGAATTTACAAAAAGCTATTGAACTTTTAACAGATGTAGAAGATTCTAATACACTTACAAATACTATTATAGATGAAATAAAAAAAGAAGAAAATTTAGTTCCTGCATTAGAAAAAACTGTAAATCTATTAAAAGAAGTAAAATATTCTAGAGAAGTGGCAAATGAAATTATAAAAAAATTAAATAATGAAAAAAGTATTATTCCATCATTAAAGAAAACAATAGAACTACTTTCTAATATTGAAAGTTCAGAAGATATTGCAAAATCTATAATGAATAAGATAAAAGAGGAGAAAAATGTAGTTCCAACATTGGAAAATACTAGTGGATATATAGAATATGAAAGAGTAGAGTTAAGAAAGAAATTTGGTGATATGAAAGCTAGAAAAATTCAAGACTTTGCTAAAAAATATGCAGATAAAGAAATAGATAGAGAAACATATCAAGCTATGGAAGGCTTTATACATAATTTAAATACAATGCATTCACGTGCAGGGGCACAAGTTCCTTTTTCATCAATAAATTATGGACTTGATACAACACCAGAAGGAAGACTTGCAATAAAAAATGTACTTTTAGCTACAGATGCTGGACTTGGAAGAGGGGAAACTCCAATATTCCCAGTTCAAATATTTAAAGTAAAAGAAGGTATTAATTTTAATGCAGGAGAACCTAATTATGATTTATTTAAACTTGCATGTAGGGTATCTGCTAAAAGATTATTTCCTAATTTCTCATTTATTGATGCACCATTTAATCTTAAATATTATAAAGAGGGAGATTATAATACAGAGGTATCATATATGGGATGTAGAACTAGGGTAATGACAAATGTTTATGATAAATCACGTGAAGTAACATGTGGAAGAGGTAATTTAAGCTTTACATCAATTAATTTACCAAGACTTGCTATTCTTTCTGAAGGCAATGTAGATAAATTCTTTGAAATGTTAGATGAAAAGTTAGATTTAGTTATAGAACAATTACTTGATAGACTTGAAATTCAATCTAAGAAAAGAGCAAAGAATTATCCTTTCTTAATGCAACAAGGAGTATGGCTTGATTCAGAAAAGTTAAATCCAGAAGATGAAGTAAGAGAAGTATTAAAACATGGAACTTTAACAGCAGGATTTATAGGACTTGCAGAAACTTTAAAAGTATTAACTGGTAAACATCATGGTGAATCAAAAGAATCACAAGAATTAGGACTTTCAATAGTTTCACACATGAGAGAGAGAATGGATAAAGAATCTGAAAAAAGAGGTCTTAATTTCTCACTTATTGCTACACCTGCTGAAGGTTTGTCTGGTAGATTTGTAAAAATGGATAGAGAAAAATTTGGTGTAATTGAAGGTGTTACAGATAAAGATTATTATACAAATTCATTCCACGTACCTGTATATTACAAAATACCAGCTTTTGAAAAAATTAAAATAGAAGGTCCATATCATAATTTAACAAACGGAGGACATATAAGTTATATTGAACTTGATGGAGATCCAACACAAAATTTAGAAGCTTTTGAAGCTGTCGTAAGATGTATGAAAGAAAATGGAATTGGATATGGAGCAATAAATCATCCAGTAGATAGAGATCCAATATGTGGTTATACTGGAATTATAAAAGATGAATGTCCACATTGTGGAAGAAAAGAAAATGAAGACGAAATGAAATGTTCTGAAAGATTAAAGAGATTTATAACATGTGGTGAATGTTCTTCATTAGAAAGTTTTAGTTAATTAGCAATTTATTGCTAAATATATATTAAGGGGGTTTTTTATATGAAAGTAAATGTTATTGGTGGAGAAATGGAACAAAAGGAGATTGATTCTTACGTTAATTATTTAAAGGATAAATTTCCTACAAAACAACTTGCTACTTTAAACTTAAAAATTGATGGAGATTATGTAGATATGGACTATACATTTGATAGTGTACCATTTGAAAGAATAAGAAGAATAACTGGTTATTTAGTAGGAACAGTAGAAAGATTTAATAATGCTAAAAGAGCAGAAGAACAAGATAGAGTAAAACATAGTGTTTGTTGCTAAAGGAGAGTTAAAATAAAATGTTAGATGATGACATGATTAGAATTGCTGGAGTTGTAAAAGAATCTACAGTAGATGGCCCGGGGTTTAGATATGTAATCTTTACTCAGGGTTGTCCTCATCATTGTGAAGGATGTCATAATCCACAAACTCACGCAATGGATGGTGGCAAATTAGAAAGTATTACATCTTTAGTAGAAGATATAAAGAAAAATCCACTATTAAAAGGAGTTACTTTAAGTGGAGGAGAACCATTTATGCAAGCTAAGAAATTAGCAAAGTTATTATCAATGTTAGATTTAAATAGATACACCGTTATGACATATACAGGATTTAAATATGAATATTTAGTTGAAAATTCAAATAACGAAAATGGATATTTAGATTTATTACAGCTTACTGATGTGCTAATAGATGGAAAGTTTGAAATTGCTCTTAAAAGTGATAAAGCAAAATTTAGAGGAAGTTTAAATCAAAGGGCAATTGATGTAAAATCTAGTTTAAAACAAAATAAAGTTATAGAACATGAGTTTTAAAGGAGAGATAATATGCATTGTTTAAAATGTGGGTGCGAAGAGAGTAAAGTTATTGATTCTAGAATGGTAGAAGAATCTAATTCTATTAGACGAAGGAGAGAGTGTTTAGAATGTAAAAATAGATTTACTACTTATGAAAGAATTGAATATACTCCAATTATGGTTATAAAGAAAAACGGTGTAAGACAGCAATTTGATAGAGATAAGATAATAAATGGAATGATTAGGTCTTGTGAAAAAAGACCTGTATCTACTCAGACTATTGAAAAAGCAGTAGATGAAATAGAAAATGAACTTAATAATATGATGGTAAAAGAAGTTGAATCTAATAAAATAGGAGATATGGTTATAGAAAAATTAAAACAATTAGATGAAATAGCATATGTTAGATTTGCTTCTGTATATAGACAATTTAAGGATATAAATGAGTTTAAAAAAGAAATTAATAAATTACTAAAATAATAAAAAATATGAATTCTCTGATATAATCAGGGGATTTTTTTAATTATTTAAGTAACAAAACTAACATTAAACTGTAACAAAAATTTAATAATAAATTTGTTATGAAAACTTGCGTTTTTTTTTTTTAGTGTATGCTATAAGGGATAAAAATAAATTATATAAAAATACATTTATACATTAAAAAAATAAAATATATTAAAAATAAAATGTATATGATATGATTTAAATAGCAAAAATAAAAATAGGAGGAAAGTATATGAAAAGCAACAAAAGAGGTATATCGTTAATAGTATTAATAGTAACGATAATCGTTATAATAATTCTTGCTGCAGTAGTAGTATTAACACTAAGTAAAAATAATCCAGTAGAAAGTGCAAGAAAGGCAAGATTTATGGAAGATGTAAGAAGTTTCCAAGATGAATTAGCACTAAGTGTATCAAAGGATTATGTAGCAGAAACAATGAATAGAAAAAATAAGTTTAACGCGACAGAGTTTAAAACAATAAAAGAAAAATACATACCAAGCTTCACTAAAGACTATGAAGATAAATTTGCAATACAAGAAGATGAACTTGTGTATAATAAAGAAAACGTAACAGAAAATGAGAAAAAATGGTTAAAAGAACTAGGAATCAAAATACTAGTACCAGAGGAATGGGAAAATTATATAGGAGAAATGACAGATGATGGAGTACCAGTACCAAAAGGATTTACATATGTAGAAGGTACAAAGGAAACAGGAACAGTGATAAAAGATGATAAAGGAAATGAATTTGTATGGATACCAGTAGATGATGTAAGTAAGTATACAAAAGATTTTAGTTTTCCAAAATATGATGATACCATGAATGATTCAAATACATCTGAAGATGAACTACCAGAAGGAATAACAGATGAAACAGCAGATGTTAAAAAATATGGAGGCTTTTATATAGGAAGATATGAGGCAGGAAAATCAGAAGATGGAACTACGCCAGTATCAAAAAAAGGAGCAGTAGTTTGGACTAATATAAATTACTACAATGCAAAGAAAAGTGCAGAAAAAATGATAAATAATAACTATGTACAAACAGGACTATTAACAGGGAAAGCATGGGATACAACATGCCACTGGATAAAAGATGATGTAACAAAGATAGCTAAAGGTTCAACTTTAACAGATAGTAGATATTATGGAAATTTTAAAGACTCAGAATCTCCTGCAAATGTTGCAGGGGCAGGTACAAAACAAAAAGCAGGATATTCAGATAAATGGATGGTAAAAAATATATATGATTTAGCAGGAAATGTATATGAATGGACGAACGAGATATATAGCTCGAGTAGCGTTTGTCGTGGTGGAAGTTGCATTAATGGTGCTAAGTATAATCCAGTGTCGTATCGTAATAGCAGTCATGGTAGTAGTGATTCTCATGACGGTATAGGCATGCGTCCTAGGCTTTATATAAAGACAGACTGACCACTGTCAGATAATTAGTTATATAGTTTATACAAAAACAGAGTTTGCATAAATGTAAATATAGATAAAATAAATGTGATACTATATTTTTTTGAGCATGGTCAATCCAGTGTGTACATTTTTTATATATAAGTTGTTATAAAAAGTAAATTATAAAATAATAGTGAAATATTCATATATACTATAAAAAGTAATATATGAATATTTTT
>CANRGL010000021.1 GCA_947630145.1 uncultured Clostridia bacterium
ATTTTTGGGGGTAAGGGGGAACTATGCCTTTTTTTCTTATTTTGGTTTTATTTTTTTTATTATTTCTTTCAAACTATAACCTATATTTTTTCACTTCATCATCACATATTTTTATTAAAAATATTATTTTTTCTTTATTTATTATAAATACCTCTTTACAAAATTTACATAATGTGGTATAATTATATTACATCAGAAATATATATTAAATTTGAAACTTCAAATAGGAGGAAAATCATGAATCTATATAATTATAATAACCAATTAATTTCAGTATTTAACCAGGCAAAACACATTCTTTTATCTGGAAAAGAAAAAGTAATAATTATCAAACCTGAAGAAGATTACTCAGACAGAGATGATGTATTTCTCCCCATTCCTAAGTTTAATGAGCAACAAAATTTCTACATAACCACCACTTCATTATTTAAATACGTAGGTGGAGACTATATTCATCTTTCTGGAGTCAATGTCCTTTTTTACATCGTATGTCTCTATATTAGGGCAAACACTGGTAATTACGGAACCTACTACCATTTTAAAAATCCTTTAAAAAAAGGTAATGAGAAGTTTCGTATTTTAAAAGATTCTGTCTTTATTTTTGAAGAAAATGATGACGGCTTTTGGTATTATCCAATTTCATCATTAACTTCAAACTCAAACTTTAAGTTTGATTTACCAGACATATGTCAAAGTGACTAAAAAATCGTTGATTTTTCAACGATTTTTTTATATTTAATTATCAATATTTTCTACTATTTCTATTAAATTTTCTAGTAACGATACTACTGTAGTAATACCAACGCCACCTGGAACAGGTGTAACAAACTTAGCAACTTTTAAAACTTCATTTGTATCAACATCTCCAACAACTTTGCCATCAATTCTATTAATTCCTACATCAATAACTAAAGCTCCTTTTTTTACCATATCTTTAGTTATAAGATGTGGAACACCTGCTGCTACAACTAAGATGTCAGCCATTTTAGTATATTTTTTTAAATTTTTTGTTTTAGAATGACAAGTTATAACAGTAGCATTTGCATTAAGTAAAAGCTGAGATATAGGCTTACCTACAATAATACTTCTTCCAACTACAACAGCTGTCTTTGACTCTATCTTTATTCCTGTATTTTTTATAATAGACATAATTCCTTTAGGCGTACATGCAGTAACACAATTATTTCCCATAACTAGCTTTCCAATATTTAATGGATGAAAACCATCTATATCCTTTTTAGGAGAAATTGACTCTAAAATTTTTCTTTCATCAAGATGTTTAAAAACAGGAAGTTGTACAAGAATTCCATGTACATTATTATCATCATTTAACCTTTGAATTATTTCCAAAACTTTATCTGTTGTAGTATCTTCATCTAACATATATTCTACTTCCTCAACACCAAGTTCGCTACACATCTGCCTTTTTTTCTTAATATAAATTCTTGAGGCTTCTAAATCATTAGCTAAAATAACAGCAATCTTAGGTACAATTCCCTTTCTCTTTAGACTATTTACTCTAGATTTTAAATTTAATTTTTTATCCTCAACTATTTTCTTTACATCAATAAGAGTACCTTCATTTGTTACCATACTAAACTCATCCTTTCTTTAACAATTCATCTATAGTATTTTTTAGATAAACAGCAGCAGTATATGGTGCTACTTTAGTAGGAAGAGCAAGAGCCCATGTCGTATTTATTTTAAGTTCTTTAGCTTTTGAAAAATCAACACCACCTGGACTAGATGCAAGATCAATAATTGCGCACTTTTTATTCAAACTTTGCAACCTACAGCTATCTAAAATCATACTTGGAACAGTATTAAAAATAATATCCATATTACTTAAATATTCGTCCAATTTATCAAGACTTACACTATTATACCCCATTGCATCAATAAATGCAATATCTTCTTTCTTTCTTGCTTCACAAAAAACATTTGCACCAAACCCACATAACATTTTTGATAAGATTTTGCCAATTTTTCCATAACCTAAAACTAAGCAATTAGATCCATGTATAGTAAAATCCGTCATATTAATAGCAGTAGCAATAGCACCTTCTGCTGTAGGAATTGCATTTAAAATTGCTACATTCTCTTGATCTAATAAATCAAAAAATTTAACTTTATTCTTTTTCAATTTACTTTTCATATTCTCAGATATAGACCCAGCATACAAAACTTTTGATGAATTACTAAGTACTTTTATTATGTCATTGCACTCTAAACTCTCACCATTAACTTTAATATCATCTTTAGAAAAAGGCGTAGGTCCAATAATTATATCTGCATCTTCATACCCAACAATTCTTCTTTCTTCATCTTTATACATCATTCTAATATAATTGCTCCTATCATCTGTACCAATAATACAAAACTTTCTCTTACTCATTAACAAATTCACCTCACAAAATAACCACTAAATAATTATATTCCTACTACTTCTTCCTTATGCAGGGCTAACTTTGTAAAAGTTTAATTTGTTCTTATTATATAACTACATTTTTTGACAAAATCACACATTTAAGCTTTCTATAAAATTTCTAATTCCTTCATTTCTTATATTAATTGCAGCATTTATATCCCTGTCAATAGATATACCACAATTTGTACAATGATATACTCTGTCATCTAAAGTTAAATCTTCTTTTTTATGACCGCAATTACTACAAAGTTTACTTGATGGATACCACTTATCAATTTTAACCAATTTTTTTCCAAGACTTTCAAGTTTATACTTTAACATAGTAGTAAATTTATAGTAACTTGTGTCATATGTATTATTTCCATTACCTAATTTTTGTGATATTTCTACCATTGAAAGATTTTCTATGCATACAACATCATATTTTTTTGATAAATCGTATGATAATTTATGTAGAAAATCTTTCCTTTTATCACTAATTTTCTTATGAGTATTCTGTATTTTTCTTAATATTTTATACCAATTTTTGGAAAACTTTTTCTTATTTTTTTGAATTTTTTGTAATTTAACTAATCTTTCTATTGCTTTTCTATATGGCATTATATACTCAGGTTTTTCAAAATCACTTGAGATAAAAATATCACCTATTTTAAAATCTAGTCCAACTACTTTTTCCATTTTTGTTTGTTTTATTTCTTCTGGAACTTCAAATATAATATTCACAAAATATTCAGAACAAGCTTTATTTAAAACAATTACTCTTTTTATTTTATAATTACTAGGTAAAGCTCTATGAACCTTTATTTTTACAAATCCAATTTTTGGAAGTCTAATTCTATTTTTCTCAATTCTTATATTATTATTCACAAAACTTGTTATATAACTTTTTTTATCTTTCCTTGTTTTATGTTTAGGAAATTTTCTTAACTTTAAAAAGAAATTTTCAAAAGCATGCTTTAAATTATTATATTCTGCACATAAGGCTAAACTATCTGCTTTTTTCAAAAATTTATATGAATCTTTTATTTGCTTTACCGATGCTAATTTACAGAAACTATAAAATTGTTTAGGATTTTTCTTTATTCCTATTTTTTTACATCTTTTTAAATATTGCACATATTTACCATAATTATATATTCTACTATCAAGTAATTTATTATATATGAATCTTGAACATTCAATATTATAATCAATTTTTTCTCTTTGAATTTTATTTGGATAAATTCTAAATTTGAACGAAATAATTTTAGACATAAAAAACGTGCTCCTTTAACAATGAAAATTTAAAGAATAAAAAAATATAAAAATGTATTTTTTAATATTTGCCTATGGGCTAACTTTGTAGGATGCCAGTATAATTGGCTATCTCTAGAATAAATTTCACAAGATTAAAACGTGTCCTCCACGTAAAACTATTATAACAACTCAACTATTTAAAGTCAAGAAAAATCGATCGCAAATTTCGACTAAAATTATTAACCATAAAAAATAATGACATAACGAAGATTTATGTCATTATTTTTTACAAAGTTAGCCCTAAAGCATTGGAGCAAAGGCTGCAACTACTGCTTCAGCCATTTTTGTTATTCGAGATCTTGATTTCCACTCATCTAAATTTATTTGTATGCAGTTAGTTAACATTCTTTCAAAATCATACTTTATATTTTTTTCTTCACCTGTTTTATAGGTCCAAATTATATCTTCAAAATTTAAGTGCATACTTCTAAAATCTAAATTTGCTGTACCAACTATTGATGTATTATCATCTGCTACAAAAGTTTTTGAATGTATAAATCCTGGCTTATACTCATATACTTTTATTCCAGCTTCTAATAATACTTCATAATATGATCTAGTAGCAAGATATACTAATTTTTTATCTGGTATATGTGGTACTATTACTCTTACATCAACTCCACCTCTTGCACTATTTAGCATTGCTGTTAAAAGTTGTTCACTTATTATGAAGTATGGTGTTGTCATATACACATAATCTTTAGCATAGTTTATAGTTTGAATATATGTATTTTCAATAGGAGATTTTCTATTATCAGGACCATCAGCTAATGGCAATACATAACCATTTTGTTTTTTAAGATCTTTAAATTTTTTCTTATACCAGTTATAATCTATGTTTTCATTAGTTACACTTTCAAGGGTACGTAAAAACATGATAGTAAGGCTCCATACCGCCTCTCCTTCTATCTTAATTCCAACATCTTTCCAATGTCCAAATTTAGATACTAAATTTACATATTCATCAGCGATGTTTACTCCACCTGTATATCCATAGCATCCATCTATTACAACTATTTTTCTATGATCTCTATAATTTATATATCCACTAATTACTGGTGAAAAAGGATTAAATTTATATACTTGTATTCCTGCATTTTCTAATTCTTCTTTCATATTTTTAGTATTTTTTAATAAGCATCCCAAAGAATCCATTATTATTTTTACTTTCACGCCCTCTTTAGCTTTATTTTTTAATATATCAAAGATTTCATCCCACAACTTTCCCCTATCAAAAATAAAGAATTCCATTAATATATATTTCTTAGCTTTTAATAAATCTTTTTTTAATGCGTCAAAAAACTTTTCTCCTATATCATAATATTCTACCCCATGATTATTATATAAAGGATAACCAGATATTTTTGTCATATACTCTACTTGATTATATTTATATTTATCACATTTTTTTATCTCATCTAAAATATTTTTTGAATCTTGAAGTAAATTTTCAGAATAAACTCTGACTTTTCTAAGCTCAAGTTCTTTTTTCATTCTCATTTTACTTCTTCCCCAAAGAATATATGCTAGAATACCTACTATAGGTACAAACATTATAAATATTATCCAAGATATTTTATATGAAGCACTATCATGATGATATATTATATATAGTACTGTTATTATTTTTGCAATATTATATACAACTCTAGCATACATATAAATTACACGTGCTGTTGTATACAATAGGAACATTCCCACTATTTGTATTAAAAATAATAATACAACTATGATAATCTTTAAAACAGTTACAAATATATTTTTTTCACCTTTTCTTTTTATATTATTAACTTTACCTGACATATTATTCCTCTTTCTAATATTAGTTTGTTTTTTACATAAAAATTTATACTTCATTTAATAATAATTATTTTTTTACAAAGTTAGCCCAAATAACCATACTTTTTATAAAATTCATCTTTAAACTTTAAAAGATTATCTTCTTTGATTGCTTGTCTTACATTTTCCATCAAATTAACTAAGAATCTTAAATTGTGAATTGATAAAAGTCTTGCTCCTAATATTTCTTTTGATTTAAATAAATGATGAATGTATGCTCTTGTATAATTTTTGCATGTATAACAATCACAATCCGGATCAAGTGTTGTAAAATCTTCTGTATGACAAGCATTTAACATATTAATTCTACCATAATGAGTTATTGCAGATCCATTTCTGGCCATTCTTGTTGGAAGTACACAATCACACATATCAACACCGGAAAGAACAGCTTCTAATAAATAATCTGGCGTTCCAACTCCCATAAGATATCTTGGCTTGTCTTCAGGTAATAAAGGTGCAGTATATCTTAAAATTCTCAAAAATTCCTCTTTAGGCTCTCCTACACTAATACCACCTATTGCATAACCAGGAAAATCTAGAGCAACTGTTTCTTTTACACTTATTTTTCTTAAATCTTCAAACATTCCACCTTGTACTATTCCAAACAAAGCTTGTTTATCGGTATTTTTATGATATTCTTTGCAACGTTTTGCCCAACGGATAGTTCTTTCCATAGAATTTTTCACATAATCATACGTTGAAGGATAAGGTGCACATTCATCAAAAGCCATCATAATATCCGAACCTAAACAATTTTGAACGTACATTGAATCTTCAGGTGACATGAACTTTTTAGATCCATCTATATGTGATCTAAATTCCACTCCATCTTCAGTAATTTTTCTAATTTTACTTAAACTAAAAACTTGAAATCCACCGCTATCAGTAAGAATATTCCTATCCCAATTCATAAATTTATGAAGTCCACCTGCATTTTTAATAAGTTCAGCACCTGGTCTTAAAAATAAATGATAAGTATTTGATAAAATTATATATGAATTTATCATTTCTTTCATTTCATCAGTTGTCATAGATTTTACTGTAGCTTGTGTCCCAACTGGCATAAATACAGGTGTTTCCACATCACCATGTGGTAAATGTAAAACTCCAAGCCTCGCCCCCGTATCCTTCTCCACTTTTTTCACTTCAAATTTTAATGCTTCCATTTCTCCTCCTTGGGCTAACTTTGTAAAAAATCAGCAATAATTTTAAAATATTTAATTTATTGTGGCATTTGATATCTTGTTACACTTGTCATAAAATAAATATAATAAAGAATAAAGCAAATAGCCATAAATGCTACTGTTAACCCTATTAATTTCAACAAATTCGATTTAAAAGTCTCATGATTTACAGTATTATTTATATATTTAATAATAGTGTATATTTCTATTATTACACATGTAACGATTCCACTTAAGGAACATATTGCTATATTTTTATTTGCAGTTGTATTTATAATAGCACCTTTTGGTAATTTTATATCTTCCTCAATATTTATTACATTAGATAAAATTATATAAATCATTACAAAAATAAATACTATAACTATAAGTTTTCTTAACCATTCTTTCATAAAAACCCTCTTTTCTATATTTTTTATAAAGTTAGCCCTATGATATGAACATACAATCGCCAAAACTAAAAAATCTGTATTTTTGTTTTATTGCATGATCATATGCAGACATGATGTTGTCTTTTCCTGCGAGTGCAGATACTAACATTATTAATGTTGATTCTGGCAAATGAAAGTTTGTGATGAGTGCGTCCAACATTTTAAATTTATAACCTGGATATATAAATATGCTTGTTTCTTTTGCCATTGGATGTATTATGCCATTCTCATCTGTCGCACTTTCAAGTACTCTGCACGATGTTGTTCCTACTGCTATTACACGTCTACCTTGTCTTTTTGTATTGTTAATTATATCACATGCTTTTTTATCTATTAAAAAATATTCACTGTGCATTATATGTTTTGTTACATCTTCTACTTTTACTGGTCTGAATGTTCCAAGTCCTACATGCAATGTTACATACACAATATTTATTCCTTTTTCTTCTAATTCTTTTATTAATTGTTTCGTAAAATGAAGTCCAGCAGTCGGTGCAGCAGCAGATCCTAAATTTTTACAGTATACAGTTTGATACATATCTTTATCTTCTAACTTTTCTGTTATATATGGTGGTAGTGGCATTGTACCAAGCTTATCAAGTATTTCATTAAATATTCCTTCATATTTAAATTCAATTATTCGTTGTCCATCCTCTAAGATATTTACAACATTTGCTCTTAAAAGTTTTTCATCAAATATTATTTCAGTACCTATTTTCATTTTTTTCCCTGGTTTTACTAAACATTGCCATCTATTTTCTTCATTTTGTTTTAAAAGCAATACTTCAATCATTTCTTCTTTATTAGCTCTATGTCCAAATATTCTAGCAGGTATTACTTTTGTATCATTTAATACTAGGGTATCTCCTTTTTTTAAATAGTTTCCAATATTTTCAAAAATTTCATCTTTTATTTTTCCTGATTTTTTATCAAGTAACATCATTCTTGATTTTTCTCTTTGTTTTAATGGTGTTTGAGCTATTAGTTCTTTTGGTAAATAATAATTAAAATCACTAGTTTTCATAAAAAAGTCTCCTTCATTTTACATATTATAACACAAATTTATAAAAAAAGATAGTAAATTTTAATATAATTAAAATATTACCTTTCTTTTTATACATGCATTTGTTATTTTATGTAATGTTTATAATGATTTATTAAGTGATATAAACCATTAATGCTAACTATAAAATTAATTGTGTTATTTATTTTTCTTTATAAAAAAGTAAAAATATCTCTATATATAATTAAAACTTTATACAAAATAAATTCTAAATTTTGTTAGGACTTATTTTTATTTAAAAAAATTATTTTTTGCTTTACTTATTATATAAAAAATGATATAATTTAAGCAGAGATAACGAATTATATGAAAATCTACAAGCAATGATACGGGAATCGGGAATCATATTTTGTGTTGAATGCTCTTTTTATCAGAGAATCCTAATAAATATGACAGGATGCCCACCTTAAATAAAAGGGTTTTATCATTATATCGTTATCTCGTATTTTATAAAATGTTTTAATATTTATATAATTCTAAGTTGTAAAAAAATGGCTAAATTTTAGCCATTTTTATTTTTATTATTTATGTCTATAATATGCTTTTTTTCTTTTAGTCTAGTAATAATGGAATAGTCAGATATTTTAAGGTTTTCATCTATTCCAATACCAATTTGTATATTATCCTTATGAGAATGAAAATCACTTCCTACAGTTGGAATTAAGTCATATTTAAGACATAGGTCTAATAATTCATCTCTTTTTTCAGCAGAATTGTGTGGATTATACACTTCAACACCACAAAGTCCACTCTCTTTTAACATTTTAATAAAATTGTCCATATCAGTTAAATTAAATTTAAGACTTTTGGGATGTGCAAGTACTGGTACTCCCCCACATTCTATTATAGTATTTATAAGCTCAATTGGTGACATTTTTTCCCTTTCTACATATGCGACACTCCCAATATCTAAATATTTTGAATATGCATGTGCAGGTGATACTGCATATCCTTTTTTAAAAAGCATATAAGCAATATCATATCTTCCTATACTTTCTTTTTTTACTTCTCTATATACTTGTCCTGACGTTAAGCTTATACCATTTTGATTTAACTTTCGTATTATTTTATCTATACTTTTCTTTCTAAACACTTCATATTTATCAAGAATATAATAAATTTTCCGATTAATAAAATAAGCAGTAAAATGGCATACATGTTTTTTTGATATTCCATAACTTGATAAACTTGATCCAATTTCTATACCAGGAATTACCTCAAGTCTATTACCTGCAATATTTTTGGCAAGATTGTATGATGAAATATTGTAGTGTTCTGTAAGTGATATAACTCTTGTATTATTACTTAATGCAGTATCTATAATACTTTTTACACTTTCTTTCCCGTCAGAAAAGTTACTGTGAATATGTAAATCTATATATCCTAACTCCATAATTTAGCTGGAATTATCCAGCTTTTCTCCCCTTTCATAATTATAATTTGATTAATAAATTTATCACCAATATTATATCATTTACCATTATTAATGTAAACTTATTAGGGCTAACTTTGTAAAATTAAATTATATTAAAATCTCATTATAATTTTTACAAAGTTAGCCCTATGGTTATATATTATCTATCTGCCAGTTTATTGGATGTATATTATTTTCTTTTAGAAATTTATTTGCTTTTATAAAATGATTGCATCCTTCAAAACCATAATGCACTGAAAATGGACTTGGATGTGAGGAAGTTAATACTAAATGTTTTGGGTTTGTAATTAATTCTTGTTTCTTTTTTGCAAAGTTTCCCCATAACATGAATACAACTGGTGTATCTTTATTATTTATTTCTTTTATTATTCTATCAGTAAATATTTCCCAGCCTTTTCCTTGATGGGACGCGGGTTTGTCCTTTTCAACAGTTAACACACTGTTTAACATTAATACTCCTTGTTTTGCCCATTTAAGAAGATATCCATTATTAGGGATATAACATCCTAATTCTTTATTTAATTCTTTAAAAATATTTTGTAATGAAGGTGGAATTTTTATTCCTGGATTCACAGAAAAGGCCATGCCATGTGCCTCTCCTATACCATGATATGGATCTTGTCCTAAAATTACTACACGTATATGTTCATAAGGAGTATTTTCAAGTGCAAAAAATATATTTTGCTTTGGTGGAAATATAGTTTTTGTAGCATATTCGTTTTCTATAAAACTATGTAGTTTTTTATAATATTCTTTGCCAGATTCTTCTTTTAAAATTTCACTAAATCTTCCCATATTCTATCTCCTAATCTATAACTACATTTTTGTTTTTTAATAATATTTTTATATATTTTTTTGCAATATTTATATTAATAGATTTTCCATGACCTGGATATATTATTATATCATCAAATCTATTAAATAACATTTTTATAGAATTTACCATATCATCAAAATTTGCTGTTTTAAGATCACATCTTCCATAGCAATTGTAAAATATTGTATCACCAGTAAATAAACTATTACTTGTCTTTTCAAATAAACATATTCCACCACTTGTATGTCCTGGAGTATGAATTATCTCAAAATTAAGTATGCCTACTTTAAATGAAAATCCATTCTTTATTTTCATAATCTCACATTTACTTAAATCTTGTAAAGCTACTCCTTGAAATTTGCTATAACTTTCTACTTTACCTATTAACATATCATAATCTTTTTCATGAACTAAAATAGGGCATTTAGAATATTCGTATACTTCTTTAAGTGCTCCTATATGATCGCCATGTGCATGTGTCAAAACAATATATTCTATTTTTATACCAAGCTTTACAGTAGTATGTATAATTTTTTCAGACTCATATCCAGGATCGATTAATACACCTTTTTTTTCTATATCATCATATATTAAGTATGAATTAGTTATGTGACCTCTTCCTGCAACATCAACTTTTATATTTTCAATATTTATCATTTTTATTTTAAGATATATTTAAAACTTTAATATACCCAATCTCCTTTCATTACCTCATAAAAATTTTATAAAGTTAGCCCTAAGTTATTTGGAACGTTTTACTTCAAATACGCTATCTATTTTTTTTATTTGTTTTATTACTTTTTGGAGCTGATTTAAATCTGATATGTTTAATAAGAATTCCATTATGTTTTCTTTATCTTGAGTTGTTCTTGTATTCATACTTTCTATATTTATTTTTAACTCATTTAATTTGTTGATTACATCAGTTAATATGTTATTTCTATTATTGGCTTTTACTGTTATTTTTGTTATAAATGAGCTTATATTATTTTTTACCCAAGATACTTTTATTTTCCTTGAATTAGTAGTTAATTTTGTTATATTGTTACAATTTAATGTATGTATTGATACACCATTTGAATTAGTTATATATCCTATTATTTCATCTCCTGGTATTGGATTGCAACATTTAGCAAATTGTATTTTACAGTTTGGGATGTTTTCTACTACTACTAAATCAGAATTTGTTTTTTTATTTAAATTTCCTGATTTATTTACAATTTTATCTATATTATTAACGTTATCTTTTTTATATGCTTCATTTAGTTTATTCATTACTTTAAGTGGCGATACACTACCAAATCCTAAATTTTCGTAACAATCTTCTATTGTTTTAAAGCTAAAGTTTTTTAGCATATATTCAATATATTTTTCCTTTGTTAATTCATCTTTTGATATTTTTTGCTTTTTTAAATATTTTTCAAATATTTCTTTACCATGTTGTATATTTATTTCTTTACCTTGCTTTTTTAAAAAGCTAGATATTTTGGATTTTGCCCCTGATGTTTTTACAAATTTTAACCAATCCCTACTTGGGCCTTTTGAATTTTTAGAAGTTATAATTTCGACTATATCTGTATTAGAAAGAGTAGTGTTAATTGGTACCATTTTAGAATTTATCTTTGCACCTATCATTTGCTCTGCGACCTTTTGATGTATAGAGTATGCAAAGTCAATTGGCGTTGAACCTTTTGGTAATGATTTTATTTCTCCTTTTGGAGTAAATACAAATACTTCTTCACCAAATAATTCTTGTTTCATTTTACTCATATTTTCACTTGTATCTTCAAGTTCTTGTTGTAATTCTAATGCTTTTCTTATCCACAAAAGTTTTTTGTCCGCATCATTTACTTTAGATGTTTTTTCTTTATATGAAAAGTGTGCAGCTATACCTTCTTCTGCCACTTTATGCATATCCCATGTTCTTATTTGAACTTCAAAAGGTATTCCATTTGCTCCAAATACAGTATTATGCAATGATTGATACATATTAGTCTTTGGAACTGCTATGTAATCTTTAAACCTTCCTGGCATTGGTTTATACATATCATGTATAATTCCAAGTGCACTATAACAATCTTTAATTGAATTTACAATTATTCTTATAGCCAAAAGGTCAAATAAATCTTCTACCTTACAGTTTTTTTGCCTTATTTTTTTGTATATGCTATAAAAGTGTTTTGGCCTTCCATATACCGTAGCATCTATTTTCTCTTTTTCTAAAGCTTTTGTTATTTCATTTATTCTTTCGTTAATATATGCTTCTCTTTCTGATTTTTTTTCATCTATTTGCATTTTTATATCTTGATATTCTTCAGGATATAATGTTCTAAAAGATATATCCTCAAGTTCTGCTTTAAGTTTTGACATACCAAGTCTATGTGCAATAGGTGCATATATATCAAGGCATTCTTTAGCCATTGCTCTAGCCGTTTTTTCATCTACTTCTTTTATATTTTGCATATTATATAGTCTATCAGCAAGTTTTATGATTACTGTTCTAATATCTTTTGCAATGGCAATAAACATTTTTCTTAATATTTCATTATCTACTTTGTCTGAATGCTTAAAATTAAAATATGAAAGTTTGGAAATAGTGTTTACCATTTCTACAACTTCTTTTGAAGATGCTTTTATCATTTCTTCTTTATTATATTCATCATATTTGATAGTCTCATGTAAAAGTGCAGCATATATTGCGCTATCATCAAGTTTAAGAGTAGCTACATATTCTGCTACACCTAATGTGTGCTCTAATACACTTTTTCCACTAATTCTTTTTTTATTTTTATAAATAAGATCTGCATATGAAACGACTCTTTCTAGTTCTTCTTTTTTATATTTTATTCCATATTCATCCATTACAGAAGATAATTTTGAAATTATTTCTTTCATGTAAATCACCTCTTTATCATGCTTTTTTATAAAAAATAGCAATAATAACTTAATGTATAGTTTTATTTTGGTATTGTATATATTCTTATTTGATAGCAATCATAATAATTGGTATAATATTTAATTATTTCAGGTGAAGCTTTAATATTATTAATTAAATGATTATGTACTTCATTTTTATACGTAGGAAGTAAAATCATAATAGCAAAATATACTACTATACTTATACTTAAAATTATTTTGTTTTTAGACAATTTTTTATTAAATATAAGTACAAGTAAATTAATCAAAATAAGCACTACTACCGCCCATATAACAAAATCTGTAACATGAGATACAATTGTTAAAGCAGTCACAAATACAATATTAAAAATAACAATTATTTTTAATATATTGTCTTTTAAATTTAGTTTCTTGTTTTTTGAAATTATTATTAAAAAAGCTAAAATACAGATTAATATAATTAAAACTATTATTATCATTGTTTTTATCCTCCTTATTTAACAAATGATGTTATATGGTATGCAGTGTAGCCAGCCTCTTCTATTTCTCTAATAATTGCATGAGTATCATCTACAAAAACTATATCTTCATTTTTAATATTTAATTTTTTTTGATATTCTTTAATTGCAACTAATTTTAAATTTAAAGAAGCATTAGCAACAAAAATAACATTTTCTTTTTTTATAAATGGATAATATTTTTCAAGCCATATATTTTTTTCATTAATTTCATGATTTGTTGTTATTGCTCCTAAAACATATACTTTATCTAAGTCAAGTTTTTGTATAAATTCTACCATTGTTTTTAAAGGTCTGTTATTTACAAAACCATTTCCAAAGAATAATTCTTTAAATGTTTGTCCACCCCAATTATTATTTCCACTTACATGATCATTAAATCTATATTCTGATAAAGTTCCATCCAAATCAAAAAATACATATTTTCCTTTTAATTTATTTAACATATTATTCCTCCTATAAAATTTTTTCAATATTTCTCTAAAATAATTTCCTACTATTTAGGATACATATGATCTTTTTGTTATATCTATATAGGCTATTTTTTACATATTTGTTTTATATTATGAGTTCTCATATAAATCAATAAATAGCATAGACATAGTTGAAAAATCATAAAGAAAGCTGAGAGTCCAAATATATATCTAAGTCCTATATTATACATTAATCCACAAAACATTACCCCTGTTGCCTCTCCTAAATATTTGATTATATATCTTAAATTAGTAAATTTCAATTGATGAACATTAGCAACTGAATTTATATACGGTCCATCGCAAACATTCTCATAAGCTGGTCCAATAAAAAGTGACCATGTAATAGCTATAAATGTTAATAATATATTATTAGATAAAAAAGCAATACTATATCCTATAAACCTTATTCCAAATTTAATTGTCATAGTAATATAATCATTTTTTGGAGTTAAATATTTTAATGCTAATATTCCAAAAACATCTCCAAGCAATTCTACTATTAGAACATATCCTGTTGCAATACTATCAGTAAAATTAAAGTATTTTTCTAATATCAATATTTTTAGTCCTAACCCAGTTGTAATTGCCACTCCTGCAAAAAAGCCATAAATTAGATAAATGATAATAATTTTATTTTTAAATACCTCTTTAAATGATGACTTATTTTTATGTATCTTCTCTTCTGTTTTAATTGGTTTAATTTTTAATATTAATATGATAGAAATTAGTAAAAATATATTAGATAAGACTAAACAAATATTATAGCCTATTTTAACACCTAAAATATATTTTCCTATTAAAATTCCTCCTATTAAGATTCCTACATCCTCAAATAAATATTCAGTAAGTTTTCTTTTACTATATATTACATTATTCTTTATTATTGTTGCAATTAATGGATATATGCTAGTTATTACAATATACTCTGTTATTATATCTATTATAGATAAAATGCTTTTGAAATTATTTAAATCTCTTTTGTTATAAAAAAATAATAATATCAAAGTTATAAATTTAATAATTAATGACAATGTTATAACATTCTTTAATTTATTTAAGGGAACAAACTTTCCAACCAAAATTATTCCTATTACACTTATAAAAGCACCTAAACTTAATATATTACTTATTTCTAATATACTAAATCCATTATCTTGTAACCATAATTGCCTAAAATTTCCCCATAGTCCAATTGAAATGCTAAAAAAAGCTAGCATTATTAATATCTTATTTTCGATTTTTATATTTTTGAACATATCATAACTCCTTTTCTTTGGGCTAACTTTGTAAAATTTTATTTAATTTACAGATTTTTTAAAATCTTGCAATATTAATTGTATAGTTTTTGGAGTTGTGTATGTATTTATATCAACGTTACAAAGTACATCTATTTTATCACCAAGTTTTAATTCGTCTCTTCTATCTCCTTTAGAAAAAGCTAATGCTTCTATTTGATATTTGCCATCTCTTAATGTTAATTTTAAATGTTTATCTTCTTTAATAGTTCTTATTGATTGAATTTTAAGTCCTTTATACATAAAAATAGGTTCTTTGTTTGCTTGTCCATAAGGTTTTAAGATATTAATATCTTTTAATAATTCAACATTTAAATTCCTATAATCTATTTTCTCATCTACAGGAATTATTTGTTTTATTTCTCCTTTTATATTTTCTGATACAACCTTTTCAAATCTATTAATAAATTCTTCAATTTTGTTTTCTTCTATACTTAATCCTGCGGCTAATTCATGACCACCAAATTGTATAAGTAAATCTTTACATTTTGTTAAATTATCATACAAAGAAAATTCTGCAGGGCATCGTCCAGAGCCTCTTATTATTCCATTTTCTTTAGTAAGAAGTATTACTGGCTTATAATATATATTAACTAAACGTGATGCTACAATACCAATTACACCATTATGCCAGTTTTCGTTATATAATACAATACTACTTTTTAAATCTAAATGATTCTTTTGTATTATATTTTCTGCTTCTTCAAAAATTTTCTTTTCCACTTGTTGTCTTTTAGTATTTTGACCATTTAATTTTATTGCAAGTTCATTGGCATTTTTTTCATTTTCTTCTAATAGCAATTTTACAGCAACTCCTGCATTTCCCATTCTCCCACATGCATTAATTCTAGGTGCTATTCCAAAAGATACCATAGAACTATCTACAGATTTAAAATTTATAATATTTATAAGTGCTTTAAGTCCAATATTTTTTGTGTTTTTCATCATTTCTAATCCATATTTTGATATTATCCTATTTTCGTCTACAAGTGGGACAATATCAGAAATTGTTCCTAAAGCAACTATATCTATATATTTAAGGTAACTCTTATCTGATAAATTATACTTTTTTGCAAGTGCCATTATACATTTAAAAGCAACTCCTACTCCTGCAAGCATTGAAAAAGTATTGTCGTCTTTTTGTTTTGGATTTACTATACAAACAGCATCTGGTAAATTATCTGAACATTCATGATGATCTGTTATACACATATCTAGCCCTATACTTTTTGCATAATTTACTTCTTCTACTGCAGTTATTCCACAGTCTACAGTAATTACTAATTTAGCTCCTTGCTTTTTTATATTATCTAATGCATTTAAATTTAATCCATAACCTTCTATGAGCCTATCTGGCAAATAATATATTACATCTGCACCAATAGAGGTTAAAAATTTATACATTATTGTTATACTTGTAATTCCATCTACATCATAATCGCCATATATACAAATTTTTTCTTTATTATCTATTGCATATTTTACTCTTTTTATAAACTTTTCCATATCTTTCATTTTATATGGATCTTTCAAATCGTCAATAGTACCATTTAAGAACATATCAACATCTTCTATCTGTCTTGATAATATTAACTTTGAAAGCATATCTGATATGTTATACTTTGTCATTAACTCTTTTATTTTATCTTCATCATATTTTTTTACATTCCAAACTTTTTGCATAAATGCTCCTTTCTTAATGAATTAATATTTAACATTTACATTTTACTACAAATTTATATAAAAATAAAGGAAAATTTACAAAATAGATAATATTATATTGTTTATTCTTAATTAAGAAAAAAACAGATTGGAAAAACTCAATCTGTTTTGAATATTTTTTTTATTTTCTAATTTAAATACTTTTAATTATTTTTATAATTTTTTGTATATTTTTCATATATATTTTTTAAATTCTTTTTATTTAATGTTTTATTTAAACCATATTCGGACACTTGTGTATATACTTCAGTAAGCACATTTTGTATAGATTCATGCATATGCACATTTTTTTGTTCTTTTTCCCAATATTTTAACTGGTATGACTTATCCCAATTCTTTTTTTGATACGTTTTTCCTGCGGCTAAAGTATCGCAAATCATCTCAACAGTATATTTATATGGTATAACTGGAGTCTTGTCTTTTGTTAAAGTGTCATACCAATACTGCCAATGATGTTTATTTCTTCCTTTATGATGAAGCCATGCTTTGGAATATCCACATTTTCTTTTAGCCGCCTCTATTGGAGATTTATTACCTTGATAGAATTTTACAGATTCAAAAAATTCTGTTGGAGAAAATTTTGACATATCATGAATTAATCCCCTAAATGGTATTCCAGCTTTACATGCATATATAAAAACATAGTATTTATGTGTTAATATTATTTTTATATGCTTAAATATATTTTTTATTTTCACCTTTTTCCTCTTTTCTTTTTTTTATCGTCTAAATTAAATTTATATATTGCTGTTAATGATGTAATAATTTCAACAATATTTTCAATCAATGATGGATAAGCACCTACATATATGTTATATCCTATCCATATACATGAAACTATTAATGTTATTATTCTAAATAGATTTAAATTCTTTTGCCATATTCCTATTGTATAAAGTAGTGTACAAATAATTGGGAAGTACCCCATTACACCATAATTTAAAAATTTTGCAATTAATATAATTGCTAATATTATTATAATTAGTACAATTACTGGAACTTTCTTGTTTTTTCTTTCAAATAAATAAAAAATTATACATCTTAAAAGTGAGATAAATGACATTATCATTGCTGGAATTGCATTTAAAAATAAATATTCTAAACCGTAAAACAAACTAGATATAATTTGAAGTATAACTATTTGTTTTTTATTATTATACAGTATACTTAAAAATAAACTTATTACACCTACTATTCCAAGTACTTGCGCTATAATATACATTATTTCACCCCTATACATTTATCATTTTATCACAATTTTGTTTTAAAATAAAGATAAAAATGAATATATTAATTATTTTAAGAAATAATATTATTAGGTGATTTTAATGAAAGATGATAAAAGTAAAAGTGAAATAGATATTCTAAACGAATTAAATAAAGGAATAAAAATGGGAATGGATTCTATTTCTAATGTTTTAGAAAGTGTAAAAGATGATGATTTTAAACAAATTCTACTTTCACAATACAATAGGTATAACGAAATTTTAAATAAAGTAGATAAAAATTTACAAAAATTTAATAAAGTTCCAAAGGAACTTCCAGCAATGCAAAAAATGATGGGATCAATAGAAGTAAAACTTAATACTACTTCAGATAACAGTATATCTCACATTGCTGAAATGATGCTACAAGGAACAAATATGGGAATAATTAAAGGAATAAAATTATTACATAATAATAGTGATATTTCTGATGAGACAAAAGATATTTTAAAAGAATTTGTTGATTATCAAGAAGAATGTATTGAAATTTTAAAAAAATATTTATAATTAATATGGCGTACAAAAATACGCCATATTTTATGTATTATTTCTAATTTTAATAATTATTAATTTTGCATAGTTCTTTTTTTATACTCTTTAATTGTATTATACCAGTAGTTTGTTCAATTATAATACTTTTAGCTACTTCTTCAAGTCTTGGATCTATTAAATAGTCAAGTAAGTTTTCACACATAAGTACAGCACCTTCATGATGTGGTATCATTTCATTTACAAAGTTTAAATTAATATTTACACATTTTGCACTATTTTCCATTTTACAAATCATATTTTTAACAATAGATAAATATTTTGATATGTAACAATTTACATCTTCTCTTAAATTTATACAGTCTTTTGTAGTATTTAATATATTTTGCATTTGATTTACGCCTTTAGTTTGCATTATAATGATATTATTTGCAATTTTTTCTAAAGGATTATAATTTGTATATTTTAATAAATTTTGACACATATATATTGCTGCTTCATGGTGTGGTATCATACATGTTATAAAGTCTTTTGTTATATTACTTGTTATTTTTTGAGAAAACATTTTACATGACATATCAGATAATATTTTATCAAATTTGCACAAATATTCTTTTGCATTTAATATTTTTTGACAGTCCATATGTAACACTCTCCTTGTTATATAATATAATTATAATGTAAAAAATGTTACATATAAAAATAAGTATATTTAGCTCTATAGAAAACTTACAATATCTTCAAAAGTATCATATCCACTTTCACTATTTATATGTCCACCATTTGGAACTAGGATTTGCTCTGTTGCAACAGTATTTGCAAAATCTTTTATATAATTCTTTATATATTTTATTAACATTCAAATAGTTAACTACAGTTATTTTATGATTATTGGTCATTAGTTTGTAAGATGTATCATCATTGATATTAGGGCAACTAATTTCTTCAGTTTCAAACCATTCTTTATTAATCATGTAAGCTATAACACTAATATCCCAAATAACTCTTCTTTCTTGAATACCATGTACACCATCATTATAAAATCTTTGACATAAATAATCGCATAATTCACTTTTACCTTTTAAAAAATGTTCTAACTCATATATTGAAGTTCTTAAATTTGAAGCCACATTTTTGCAAGGAATAATAGTTAATTTTACTTTTGATTCGAAAACAGTTTTTACAGCTTGAACATCTTGTCTAAAATTAAACTCTTTATTATCTTTACTTAAAAAACTATGTCCTCCAAGCCAAACAACTTCAATTTTATCTATTATTTTAGGTTCTTTTTTTATAGCTAAAGCTACATTTGTTATTGTCCCTATTGCTAAAATATAGGTTTTATCATTTTTATTTGCAATTTCAATTATTTTATTTACTGCATTATTTTCTTCATTATAGTTATTTTCTATATAATCTGTTGATCCCTTAAATACTTTATTAGTCCAATCAAATTTTAACCAATTACATATTTTGATGATTTCATTATAACTTTTGTCTGTTCCTTCTTCTATTGATATATTATTGTCATGATGATATGGTGCTACAGTAATTGCCTCAATATTAAATTTATCTTGTGATTTTAACAAATAAGATAAAGCAAATTGGTCATCACATTCATTATATATATCTGTATCTAATATGACATTTTCTTTTTTGTTATCTTCTTTTTTATTTAATTCAGATATTCTTTCATATATTTCTTTCCAATTTGAAACTCTATCTAATGTTTGTTCTTTTTGATTATACCTTGTATTCATTGTATAAACTTTAATACAATTATTTATTAAATCTAAACTTATTCTAGTGCTATCTTCAATCATTAAATCAATATTATTTTCTAAACATACTTCTGTTTTAGCATGTTTAGCATAAGCATTTGTAAATAATAATTTATCATAAACAATATTATAATTATTTAGCCATGTTTTAGTTAATTCATAAGGATTTGTATATTCTCCATTATCTCTTCCAGTTATAATATATATTTCATGCCCATCTTCTCTTAATTTTTTTATATAGTATGGTGAATCTTCTATTGGTTTTAGCTTCTGAACAAAATTTTGAATATTTGAATTATAAAAACTTTTTTCTTCTTTCTCTGTCCAGTCAAACATTCCTTTTCTTAAATATTCTGGATTTTCATTTATAATTCCTGTATTTCTTAACT
>CANRGL010000022.1 GCA_947630145.1 uncultured Clostridia bacterium
TCCATATTTTTATTCAATTTAACACAATTGTAATATTTTTGTGGATAACTTTTTTAAAAAATCCCGAAACTTAAAATTAAATAAAATTTATTTTTATGTATTATTTTATAATTTTAATTCATAAAATTAAAATATGAGGTGATACCTTGAAAATTTTTTATTTTAAAAAAAGATATATTTTTATGTTATCTATTATTCTGCTATTAGGTATAACAATTTCAGTAACACTGGTTATAAATACTAACAAAAAAGATAACAATTTACATTCTTTAGATAATATTATTCCTCAAGAAGAATGCGAGTGTAATGATTCAACTAAAATGAAAGAAAATGACGAATTTTTAAAGGAACAATATAAAAATAAAAAACTAGTAGCACTAACCTTTGATGATGGACCTAGTGAATATACTTCTACTTTAATAGATGAACTAAAAAAGCGTAATGTTGTTGCCACTTTCTTTGTTCTAGGAAAAGAAGTAGAAAAAAAGCCAGAAGCCTTAAAATTTGCTTTTGATACAGGAAATGAAATAGGAATACATAGTTATGAACACAAACTATTTACTAAACTTTCTGAAGAGGAAATATTACTACAAGTATCTAAGGCTAAGGATATAATTTCTAATATAACTGAAAAAAAACCTAACTTAATTAGAGTTCCATATGGTTCAATAAACAAAAAAATAAAAAAAGTATTATCTGATCATGAGCTTACAAGTGTACTATGGAACGTTGATTCTTTAGATTGGAAATTACGAAATACACAAAAAATTTATGACTATGTTATGAAAAAGTTTAAAGGAAATGATATAATTCTTATGCACGATAGTTTTAAAACAAGTATTGAGGCTGCAACTTTAATTATTGATACTCTTCAAAATAAGTGTTATACATTTGTAACAGTTAGTGAATTTTTAAGAATAAAAAATGAAATGAAATCTTAATTTTTTGTAACTTTTTGTAACCTTTTGTAAACTTTTATCATACTCTTGACATGCAATATATTAAAATGTATACTTATGTTAAAGAGGTGATAAACATAAAACTTGACATTACAAATAATATAAATGATATTTTTAATATCAAAAATATTTTAAACTCTATTACTAAGTTAATAAAAAATAAAATATCTAATACCTCATATAGCATAGATAGATTTGAAGGTAATTATGCTGTATGTGAAAACTTAAAAACAAAAGAAATTATAAACATCCCTATTTTAGAACTTCCAAAAGATATAAAAGAAAGTGATATTATAACAAAAAAAGATAATGTATTTTATATAGATAAAGAAAAAATCAATTTAAGGAAAGAAAAAATTAATGAACTTACAAAAGATATTTTTGAAGCAAAAGATGACTATTCCAAACTAGAATAGTCATACTTTTTTATATCTTATATAATAATCTTATCTTTTTATATGGATTTTTTCTTGCAAATATTTCATATGTTGCACAGATTTTATCTATTAAACATACTATAATACTTTCTCGATATTTTGGTATTGAAAAAAGAGTAAGTGGAAACATATGAGTTTTAATTATATTTCTTTCTATACAATTTAACTTCCATTTTTTTAGTGCATTTTTTAAAGCAAATGATGGATGTCTAAAGCCATGCCACTTATGTGCTTCATTCTTCTCATGCCAATCATAAAGAAAGTAATCATGAAGTAATGAACCAACAACAAGACTCCTATAACTTACCCTAATATGCAATTTACTAGAAAGCATTAAACTATAATGTGTTACTGCTACTAAATGTAAAATACAATTAGTATTGCCATGTTGTATATAATTATTCATACTTAAATATTCTTCGTCATCAAATAATTTGTTTAATACTTCTTTTAAACTTTTAACTGCCATAAAGTTTGTTAACTTTTCTTTTTGTATTACACTAATATTATTATATAACATCATACCTCCTATTATCCCCAAGTTATATCTTTAGGATCTACCTTAATATCATTTATTATCAATTTATCAATTTTTCCACTATTTACATGTATTACTCTATCAGCAAGTTCAGCAATACCAGGATTATGTGTTACTATTATCATAGTAGTATTATATTTTTTATTTATATCAACAAGTGTTTTTAGAACTTTTTTTCCTGTTTTTTCATCTAATGCACCAGTTGGTTCATCTGCAAACATTATGTCAGGTCTTTTTGCAATAGCTCTTGCAATAGAGACTCGTTGTTGCTCTCCTCCTGATAATTCATGCATATACTTTTTCTTATGTTGTGATAATCCAACTACATTAATTATTTCATCAATATCAACTTTACTTTTACCAAGTTTTTGACCTACAATAATATTTTCCTTTACATTTAAATGTTCAAGTAGATTATATGTTTGAAATATAAATCCTAAATGTTCTTTTCTAAATTTAGTAATTTTAGCTTCACTATATTTTGCAATATTATATTTTTTAATATATATAATATCACCACTTGTTGGCCTGTCAAGTCCAGATAAAACATTTAAAAGTGTAGTTTTACCTGAACCTGAAGGCCCTAAAATTACTAATATTTCGCCTTCATATATTTCAAGATTTACCCCATCTAAAGCGTTATTTGGAACTTGCCCTAAATAATATGTTTTATATACATTATTAAGTTGTAGTATAACTTTCTTATTTTCTTTCTTATTTTCCTTTTTGTCTTTACTTTGTTTTGAGGTTTTATTATTTAATATATTATTTGCTTTATTATTTTTATTATTCAACACAACACCTACTCTCTTTTAAGTGCTACAGAAAGTGGCACTTTGTTCAAAGAACGTCTTGATATAAATATTGCAATAAAATATGAAATTAAAAGTGCTATAAGCCCTATAATTGCCTTAATAAAAGAAAATTCGATAGGTATTGCAAAATCCATACTGTTAGTTAATTTACTTACAATAAATTCAAGAAGTTTCTTCATTGCTGGAATCGATAATAAATATGCAATAATTATAAATGGAGTATATATATTTAATACAATTGAACTTACACTTTTATCATCATATCCCATTACCTTCATAAGAGAAATTGTTTTTTTATTTTCTTCAATTACAATATTAGCAATGACTAAAATTATTACAAATGCCATAATTGTAGCAAAGAAGATTACGACATAAATTGCTCCATTTGAAGAAGACATCTGATTTTCAAGATTTTCTTTTAAATCTTCAACACTAAGTATATTAGAAATTTTTTCTGTTTCTTCTTCTGATAGATTAGACATACTAGAATATTTACTATCATCAGTAAATTTTACATTATATGCAAATTCATCATTTTCAAATGAAAGTGCAAGAGGTCCTCTTTTAACATACATAGCTGCGCCCATAAAAGAATTATCTATTGCTACAACTTTATATCTATATTCTACATCTGCTGATTTTAATACTAAAGTATCTCCAACATTTACATTAACTATCTTAGAAATATTTTGATTTATTATAGCATCATCATCATTTACTAACTTAGTATAATTACTATTTCCTTTATCATCTTTAGATTCTAAAAGTTTTAATTCATTATCAATACCGTTTATATTTACAGTATATTCATCGTCGTTATCATTTTCTTCTTTTTTTCTTTCAAATTTACGTGTATTTCCCTCTTTATCTATTACAGAATCTACTGACATACTAGTAGAATATATATAATCTTCTGTATTACTTGTTCCGCTCATTTTACCAATATACGATACTTGATTTTTAAGTTTCATACCATCAAACGTTTTATCAATCATTGAAGAAAACATATTTAGTCCAATGAGTATTAAAACAATAAGAAGTCCTGTACAAAAAGAAGTAAGCGTAACTATTATTAATTTTCCAAGAGATCTAGAAGCAAGTGAATATCTAAATCTCGTTTTAAAAGATAATTTTTTTGTTATAAAAGTAATAAATTTACTAAAGATATTTACCTTTAAATTACTTCCCTCTTTAAGAAGTTTTAAAGGTTTCTTTCTTAACATAAACATAGCAATTATAAACGAAAGTATTGATAATACAATAAGTGGTATCAATATATCTTCTGCTAAATACAATATATTAAATTTATATCCATTAATTGGCATATTAAAATAACTTAAGTATATTTTTGAAAGAAATCCTGAGGCAAATATTCCAAGTAAAAAACCAATTATTCCTCCAATTATACTTCCAATAATAGGATAAACAAGATAACTTACAGCAATTTTTATTCTTTTATACCCTAAAGCCTTAAGAACTCCTATTTGAAGCTTTTCATCCTCTATTCTTTTTTTGGTAACAACAATTATTACAAATACAGATATTGCAAGTAATAAATACATAAAATACTTAGCAAATATCCTATTTGTAGCTAGTGAAAGATCTAAAGTATTTACACGGCCTATTCTCATAAATGACATCATATCAATAGCAATGTTTTGATCATCTTTTAACATATCGGAAATTGTTTCTAAATCTAAAGTTTTATCTTTATCATTAAAAGCTGCTACATATGCTGTTTCTCTAGTTCCAGGAAAATTGTTATATGTGTTTTCTGTCATATATGATATATTATGATTTTTTTCACTAAATATAGGACTATTAACTGAAATCATAGGTAATATATGCTCTGGAGAATAAGCATATCCTACCACTTTATATTCATTATCTCCTATTATATAATTATCACCTATATTTATGTTGTTGTTTTTAGCAAAACTTGGAAGTAAAGTTATTTCGTTGTCATTTTCAGGCATTTTTCCATCAACAAGATATGGAATGTTTATTTTTCTATCTTTATCATATGGTATTGCCTTATATATTTTTTTATCTTCAGTATCAACTTTGGCTATTTCTGTATAATAAGAAAAATCATATTTTAAAGTAGCAGGTCCTACCTTCTCTTCTAACTTTTTTTGATTAGCTAAGTTTGTATTAAAAATATAATCGATGTATGAATATAGATTAGCTGAATTTGGAAAATCTCCCATACCTATTGTCATTTGATATTTATTTACTATATCCATTTGATCGCTAGGTATATTTTTTAGTTCATTATTCTTTAAGTCTTCTATTTCTTCTTTGGTATAATCCTTAGAATAATCAATTTTTGGAGTAAATGCAAAATCTTCTACATTTTGCTCTCGTAAATAATTATGATATCTATCCTCCATCCTATCTAATGCACAATTCATAGCAGTATATATACCTGTTGCAAGAATAATACAAAATATTATTCCAATCATCTGAACTTTCTTTTTTCTTAATCCCTTTAATGCATTTAAAAATAACAATCCCATTATGCCCACCTTATATCTTCAGCATTCATAATTTTATCATTTTTATGAATATCAGATACCTTTCCACTATTCATTTTAATTACAGTATTTGCAAGATATGCAATTGAAGGATTATGTGTAACAATAATTATAGTTGTACCATATTTTTCATTTATATCTTGAAGTAATCTTAAAGTTTGTTTACCCATTTTTTCATCTAATGCTCCTGTTGGTTCATCACAAAAAAGAACATTTGGATTTTTAGCAACTGCCCTTGCAATAGCTACTCTTTGCATTTGACCGCCAGATAACTGATATGGAAACTTATTTTTCATATCAACTAATCCTACTATTTTAAGTAATTTATCAATATCAAGAGGAGATTTTGATAAATGTGCACCTAGTTCAACATTTTCGTATATTGTAAGATTAGGTATTAAATTATATGATTGAAATATAAAACCTAAATTTTCTTTTCTATAATTTGTTAACTCTATATCAGATAATTTGCTTATATCTGTATCAAAATATTTGATTTTGCCACTAGTTGGTACATCAATACCAGAAAGTACATTTAGCATAGTTGATTTACCAGATCCGGAAGGCCCAAGAATTACTACAACCTCTCCTTTTTGTATATCAAAAGTTATATCATCAAGTGCATAAGTTTTACCTGCTTGACTTTTATATATTTTTTTTACATTTTTTAATGAATATACTGTATTATTCAAATTACCACCTCAAATCAAATATCTAGTTCATACATTATAATTGATATTACATTAATTACTGCTGTTTCAGCCCTTAAAATCCTAGTACCTAAACTTATGCATTTTGTATTTTCAAATTCTTTTAATTGATTAGCTTCTTCTACTTTAAAGCCTCCTTCAGGGCCAATAAAAACTGCTATATTTTTATATTCTTTTTTCTTAACATAATTCATGGTTTCATTAAAACTATATTTATTATGTTCATTTTCATATGCAAAAATGTTAATATCATATTTAGATTTTATATTTTTTATAACATCATCAAATGTTAAAATATCTTTTATCTCAACTGTATCAGTTCTACCACACTGCTTACAAGCCTCATTTGCAATAATTTGTAATTTTTCTTTTTTCTTAATCTTAGATTTTTCGTCTAATCTTACAATTGTATTACAAGATATAAAAGGTACAATAGACTTTACCCCCAATTCTACAGATTTTTGTATAACTAAATCCATCTTATCGCCTTTTAACAAAGCAACAAATAATGTTAAATTAACATTAGGCTCACCTTGTTTTTTTGCATTACTTATGATTTCAAGTTCAATATAATTACTATGCATTTTTATAATCTTGCATACATATTCATTAACTATTATCATATCATCATTATTATATCTTAATACCTGAATATGTTTTACTTCCTTTCCTTTTATCTCCATTATATTCTCTTCTTTTGAAAAGTATTTTATATCTTTATTATCTACAATAAATCTTCTAGCCATATTCCCTCCATTAATATTAAACTACACATTATTATATCTTATTTTATCATTTATGTCTAGTATTTAAAAAATTTATTTAAACAATTGATTTATGTTTACTTGTGTGATATAATATGAGCAGTAAGTTTAAAAACTCTATTATAATTAAGAAAGTAGTGATGTATTATGAAGAGCAAAAATTATTCTGCCAACAACCAAAAAGTTTCTTTACTGTTAGAATTTTTCGATACTTTCGGAAGATGGCCTTATCAAAGAGAAACATACAAAGATGTAAAATTAGGCATGTTTGCAAATAACGTTAAGTTTAACAAAACTAAAATTTCTGATAATGATCGGAAACTTCTTGAAAGTAAGGGATTCTTTATCAGTATTAATGAAAAAAAACATACCAAAGTTTTATTGTTATTAGAATTTTTTGATATTTTTGGCAAATGGCCTAAAGAAAAAGAAGTATATAAAGATGTAAAATTAGGTGTATTTGCAAGTAGCGTTAAGTATGGCAAAACTAAAATTTCTGATAACGATCAAAAGCTTCTTAAAAATAAAGGATTCTTTGACAGGGGTACTAAACATCATAGCAAGGTTTTGTTACTATTAGAGTTCTATGATATTTTTGGAAGATGGCCTTATCCAAAAGAAGTATATAAAGATATAAAGTTAGGTATGTTCGTACGTAACATTAAATCTAACAATACTAAAGTTTCTGATAAGGATCTCAAGCTTCTTAAAAGTAAAGGATTTTTTGATAGTGGTACTAAACATCATAACAAAGTCTTATTGCTATTAGAATTCTATGATATTTTTGGAAGATGGCCTATGCAAAAAGAAGTATATAAAGATATAAAATTAGGTATATTTGAAAATAGCATTAAGTTTAGCAAAACTAGAATTTCTGATAACGATCTCAAGCTTCTTAAAAATAAAGGATTCTTTGACAAGGGTACTAAACATCATAACAGAGTCCTATTGCTATTAGAATTCTATGATACTTTTGGGAGATGGCCTAAATCAAAAGATGTTTATAAAGATGTAAAGTTAGGTGTATTTGCAATTAACGTTAAGCGTGGCAATACTAAAGTTTCTGATAACGATCTTAAGCTTCTTAAAAGTAAAGGATTCTTTGATAGTGGTACTAATCATCATAGCAAGGTTTTGTTACTATTAGAATTCTATGATACTTTTGGCAGATGGCCTAAGCAAAAAGAAATATATAAAGATATAAATTTAGGTATATTTTCAAAGAATATTAGATATTATACTACTAGACTTTGTGCTAAGGATTATTCTCTTCTTATTGAAAAGAATTTTCCATTTAAACCTATATCGTAATAATCTTTTTAAGGGATGGACTAAAAAGTTCATTCCTTTTTTATGTACTAAAAAATTCATTTAAATAATTGATTTATGTTTACTTGTGTGATATAATATTAGCAGTAAGTTTAAAAACTCTATTATAATTAAGAAAGTAGTGATGTATTTATGAATAGCAAAAATTATTTTGCCAACAACCAAAAAGTTTCTTTACTGTTAGAATTTTATGATACTTTTGGAAGATGGCCTAAGCAAAGAGAAACATACAAAGATGTAAAATTAGGCATGTTTACAAATAACGTTAAATCTGGAAATAATAAAATCTCTGATAATGATCGAAAGCTTCTTGAAAGTAAAGGATTCTTTATTAGTACTAATGAAAAAAAGCATAATAAAGTTTTATTACTATTAGAATTTTTTGATATCTTTGGCAGATGGCCTATGCAAAAAGATGTATATAAAGATGTAAAATTAGGTGTATTTGCAAATGAAATTAAATACTCATATATTAGGCTATCTACTGAAGACTTTTTATCTCTTAAGGACAAAGGATTTTTTAATAATAAAACTATAGGACTATCTAAACATGATAAAGTTTTATTGTTATTAGAATTCTATGATACTTTTGGGAGATGGCCTAAGCAAAAAGAAACATACAACGATATAAAATTAGGTATGTTTGCACGTGACGTTAAGTATAGCAAAACTAAAATTTCTGACAACGATCGCAAGCTTCTTGAAAGTAAAGGATTCTTTAATAGTAATAATAAAGATTATAACAAAGTATCATTGTTATTAGAGTTTTATGATACTTTTGGGAGATGGCCTAAGCGAAAAGAAACATACAAGGATATAAAATTAGGTATATTTGCACATAACGTTAAGTTTAACAATACTAAAGTTTCTGATAACGACCGGAAACTTCTTAAAAGTAAAGGATTCTTTGATAGTGATACTAAACATCATAACAAAGTTTTACTGTTATTAGAGTTCTATGATACTTTTGAAAGATGGCCTATGCAAAAAGATGTATATAAAGATATAAAATTAGGTATGTTTGCAAATAACGTTAAGTTTGACAAAACTAAAATTTCTGATAACGATCGTAATCTTCTTAAAAGTAAAGGATTCTTTGATAGTGGTACTAGGCATCATAAAAAAATTTTATTGCTATTAGAATTCTATGATATTTTTGGCAGATGGCCTAAAACAGAAGATGTGTATAAAGATATAAAATTAGGTATGTTTGCAAATAACATTAAGTTTAGCCATACTAAAATTTCTGATAACGATCGAAAGCTTCTTGAAAGTAAAGGATTCTTTAATGGTATTAATGAAAAAAAGCATAATAAAGTTTTGTTACTATTAGAGTTTTTTGATACTTTTAAAAGATGGCCTAAGCAAAGAGAAACATATAAAGGTACAACTTTAGGTATGTTTGCAAATAACCTTAAATCTAAAGGTACTAAAATTTCTGATAACGATCGACACCTTCTTGAAAGTAAAGAATTCTTTATTAGTACTAATGAAAAAAAACACAAGAAAGTTTTATTACTATTAGAATTTTTTGATACTTTTAAGAGATGGCCTAAGCGACATGAAATATATAAAGATGTAAGATTAGGTATGTTTGCAAAAAGTATTAGATATTATACTACTAGCCTTTGTGCTACGGATTATTCTCTTCTTACAAAAAAAGAATTTCCTTTTAAAACTAAATCGTAATAATTTTAAGGAATGGACTAAAAAGTTCATTCCTTTTTTTTAGATATTTTACTTGCTTTTTCTATAATCTTATATTTTAAACCTGTCATTCTTTTTTTAGAATCTATATTATCTACCATAAATTCAATCATTTTTTTACTCCCAATAAGAATCAACATTTTTTTAGCTCTAGTCATTGCCGTATATAATAAATTTCTAGTAAAAAGTTTTTGATATCCTGTAAATAATGGTAAAATTATATAGTCAAATTCACTTCCCTGACTTTTATGAACAGTTATTGCATAGGCATGTTCTAATTGATCTAGTTCATCAAAATCATATGATATCTCTCTTGTATCATCATAGTTAACAATTAATTCTTCATTTTCTATATCGATATCTGTTATATATCCAATATCTCCATTATATACACCTTCAATATTTTGCTTTGCCTCACCTTTTATATCAAATCTTTTATCATAGTTATTTTGAATTTGCATAACTTTATCTCCAACTCTAAATACTTTTTCACCTACTGATTTTTCTGATTTAGATATAGATTTAGGGTTTAATAGCTCTTGTAAAAGTTCATTTAACTGAATTGTTCCAAGTGCCGTTTTTTTCATAGGAGTAAGTATTTGCAAATTTTTTTTCTTATCAAAATCGTCAAATGTGTCTAATCTATATGTAACAAGTGATGATATTTCTGTTAAGGTATCTTCTATACTTTTTGTTTGTATAAAATATAAATCAGTATCTTTATTTTTAAATTCCGGATATTTTCCTTCATTTACTCTATGTGCATTTAGAATAATATCACTCTTAGCACTTTGCCTATAGATTTGTTTTAAATATACTGTATCTACTAAATTTGTTGATATTATATCTTTTAATACATTTCCAGGTCCAACTGACGGTAATTGATCTACATCACCTACAAAAATTATCTTTGCATCTTTTCTTACTGCTTTTAACAAATTATTCATCATAATTGTATCAATCATAGATGCTTCATCTATAATTACATATTCTTCTTCTATTTTTTTTACTTCCATATTATACATACTATCAATATCAGAACTATCAAGTTTTGTTATCTCCAATAGTCTATGTATTGTTTTAGCCTCTTTTTGTGTAGTTTCTGTTATTCTTTTTGCTGCTCTTCCTGTAGGTGCGCATAAAACATATTTCTTATCTAAATATTCTAATATTTGAATTATACATTTAATTATAGTCGTTTTTCCAGTACCAGGACCACCAGTTATTATCGTAATATCATTTTTTAAAGATGTAATAATCGCCTCTTTTTGTTCTTGTGATAAAACTATATTTTCATCCTCATTTATATAATCTAAATAATTATTATATTTTGTATTATCAATTATTTTATTAGAAATTTTTTTAATTATATAATTTGATATATTTTCTTCAGCAAGATAATAACTTCTATTAAAAATATACTCATTTTCATCTATTGTTTGTCTATACAACTTTTCATTTATTTCAAGTCTTATTATTCCATTTTGTATGTCCATCTTATCTACATTTAAAATTTTAGAAGAATACTCAATTAATTCTTCTTCGTTAAGACAAGTATGACCAAAGTCTGTAGCATTATTTAATGAATATATTATCCCTGCTTCGATCCTTTCATTTGAATTAAGAGGTAAACCTAATTTTATTGTTATATTATCTACTTGTTTAAAATCTAAACTTTTTACAAAATTTAATAAACTATACGGATTTTCTTTTACTATATCTATAGTATCATTTCCTAAATTTTGATAAACTTTACTTGCTGTTACAACTGAAATTCCAAAATCAGTTAAAAAATTTATTACGTTCCATCTATCATATTCCTCATTAAAAAATTGATTTAAATTTTCAATTTTTTCATCATTAAGTCCTTTTATATTAACTAATGATTGAGGTTTAAATCTTATTATATTAATTGTCTCTTCGCCAAATTCATTTAAAATGTTTTGTGCAGTTTTTTTACCTATACCTTTTACATTATCAGCTATATATTGTATTAATGTTGCTTCATCTTTTGGTAACTTTTTTTTATATGTTGTAAACTTAAACTGTTCTCCATATACTTTATGCGTTACTAAATCTCCATCAAGTTCTATTTCATCGCCAACTTCTATTTTATCAGTTTCGCCGACTGCTGTAATATATCCAGATTTATTCTTTAAAAGCATTACTGTCCATGAATTTGCATCATTTTTAAAAATTATTGTAGATACTTTTCCTTCTATTTTCATAATTTCACCATGTATATTATATATTAAACTTATATTTTAAGCAAGTTACAATAATTATTTATACAAAATTCAATAAAAGTATTGACATTTCATATTGAATGTAATATACTAATTATATGTGAATCGCGGGGTAGAGCAGTTGGCAGCTCGTAGGGCTCATAACCCTGAGGTCGCAAGTTCGAGTCTTGCCCCCGCAACCATAAAAATATCGAAAGCATAACGTTTTCGATATTTTTTTATTTTTATTAATATACATCAAAATTCATATATTCATATGGATTTACTCTATTTTTGTTCTCATCCATAATTTCTATTGTTATATTTCCGCTCTTACCTATTTTGCCAAGTTTTTGTCCGCCTTGAACTGGTATCACTTCTCCACTAATTACATCATCTAAATTTCCATAAATAATATAAAAGTCTCTCTTATTTATACCACCATATGATATTTCTACATATTTGCCATTTACATTATTTACTCCAACTTTTGTAATTACTCCCTCATCTATACTTCTTACAATATTTCCAATAGGTGCTCTAACTGTAACTATATTATTTGAAACAGCAACTACTTTTCCTTCAACTACAGGAATATTATATTTTCCATTATCTCCTATTAGTTTTAAATCTTTTAACGATTCATAATCAGGTGTTTTATTCATAGCTTGCTCTCTTTTTTTAAGGAATAAATCTCTTAAATTCATAATAGGATTAAAAAGTAAAATAACAACAAATAAAATAATTAAAATAATAGATATTATAACAATTTTTTTGTTTTTTGAATCATCTATTGGCTTTAATCTTACATTACTCATATTAAACACCTATCCTTGTTTTTATTATATCATATTTTTCTTAAATAATCAAAGATATATTAGTTTTAGTTGACAAAAATAAAATTTAATTATATAATTTTAAATGCAAAATATTTTTAGTGAGGTAATATATGTTAGATTTAATAACAGATACTTTAATCGGAACTTAAACACTTTTGAATAACTAAAATTAAGCTAACCATTGAAAATGGTTAATTTTTTTGTCAATTTTTTTAAAAAAGTATTGCGTGATTTATCGTGATGTGATATAATATAGAAAAAATAAAAAGGGGAAAAATATATGAGATTAAAAATAAACAAATCAAAAAATACAATAAATTACTATGCTATTATAGATACTAAAACTAAGGATGGAAAACGTTCAACAAAAGTGTATAAACGTTTGGGTAATGAACAAGAAATTGCTAAAATTTCTAACGGTATGCCACCAATCGAATGGGCACAAAAACAGGTTGCTGAATTAAAAAAAATATATAAAGAAGAAAAGTTGCCTGTCATAATAAAAAAAGATCCTTCAAAAATTATTGAAAAAAATATGCAATATTCTTTTAATATTGGTTATCTTTTCTTGCAAGACATATATTACAAGCTTGGTATTAATAATATTTGTAAAGACATATCTGACAAACATCAATTTAAATTTGATTTAAATGATATTTTGTCTAAACTAATATATTCTAGAGTTATCTTTCCTGCTTCTAAATTGAAAACTTTAGAACTTTCAAAGAAGTTTTTAGAGCAACCTAATTTTGATTATCAACATATTGAAAGAGCTTTACCAATTATTTGTGAAGAAATTGATTTTATCCAATCTGAACTTTACAAGAGCAGTTGTAAATATATGGAAAGAAATAACAATGTTTTGTATTATGATTGTACTAATTACTACTTTGAAATTGAACAAGAAGATGGCCTAAAACAATATGGTCCTTCCAAAGAACATAGACCTAATCCTATTGTTCAAATGGGGCTTTTTATGGATGGTAATGGTATTCCTTTAGCTTTTGACATTACACCTGGAAATACTAATGAGCAAACAACTCTTAAACCTTTAGAAGAAAAAATAATTAAAGATTTTAAAAATGCAAATTTTGTTGTTTGTACTGATGCAGGACTTGCTTCTATTGCTAATCGCAAATTTAATAATACAAATAACAGAAAATTTATCACTACTCAATCTATCAAAAAACTAAAAACACACTTAAAAGATGATGCTCTTGATTTAACAAAAGGTTGGCATTTACCTAATGAAAAGAAAACATACGATATTTCTAAATTACGTACTGATGAAAAACTAATAGAACAATATAAAGATAAAACTTTCTACAAAGAAAGATGGATTAATGAAAATGGCCTTGAACAAAAATTAATTGTTACATTTTCTGTAAAATATCAAGAGTATCAGAAACATATTAGAGAATGTCAAATTAATAGAGCTAAAAAATTAATCGAAACTAATCCTAAGAAAATAGGGAAAGCAAAGCAAAACGACCCAAAGAGATTTATCAAAACAATTAACATTACAAAAGATGGTAAAGTTGCTGAAAGTTCTAAATACTCTATTGACCAAAGTATAATTGACGAAGAAGCTAAATATGATGGACTTTATGCTGTTTGTACTAACCTAGAAGATTCCGTTGAAGATATTGTAAAAGTAAATCATAGGCGTTGGGAGATTGAGGAAAGTTTTAGAATTATGAAAAGTGAATTCAAGTCAAGACCTGTTTTCCATTCTAAAGATGAAATGATAAAAGCTCATTTTGTAATTTGTTTCCTTGCTTTAATTATATATAGATATCTAGAAAAAAGACTAGATGAAAAATATACCGTATCAGAAATTATAGATAAACTAAAAGAAATGGAATTAAAATTAGAAAATGATGACTCATATGCTCCAAATTACACTAGAACTGATTTAACAGATGATCTCCATGATAAATTTGGTTTCAGAACTGACTTTGAAGTTATTAGTAAAAAAAATATTAAAAAAATTTTAAAGCAGACCAAAAAATAAAAAAATCACGCATTTTTTTATTAAATAATTAACTCTCCAAATCCTTGATATTCAATGGATTGGAGAGTTTTACTCTTTCAAAAGTGTTTAAGATGGGATTATATCATATTTTTCTTAAATAATCAAAGATATATTAGTTTTAGTTGACAAAAATAAAATTTAATTATATAATTTTAAATGCAAAATATTTTTAGTGAGGTAATATATGTTAGATTTAATAACAGATACTTTAATAGATTCTTTAAAAATACTTCCTTTTTTGTTTATTTCCTATTTAATTATAGAGTTTATTGAACATAAGTCTTCAAAGAAAATAAAAAATACATTAAGTAAATCTGGAAAATTCGGACCTATAATTGGTGGAGTTTTAGGTATAATACCACAATGTGGTTTTTCAGTTACAGCTTCTACTCTTTATGCTAGTAGAGTAATTACTCTTGGAACTCTTATAGCTGTATTTTTAACGACTTCTGATGAAGCTATACCTGTGTTATTATCCACTCCTGGTAGCTTTGGTATATTACTTAAAATAATTTTATTTAAGTTAGTTATAGGAATTATATGTGGATTTATTATTGATTTAGTTTATAGAAAAAAACATACTCCAAAAGATGAGTTTAAAAATACAACAGAACATATACATACTATGTGTTCTAACTGTAACTGCAAAACTGAAGGTATTTTAAAACCAACATTAAAACATACTTTTAATGTTTTTATATTTATTATTATTTTTAATTTTTTGCTTAATTTAATTATATTTTTAATTGGTGAGGAAAACTTATCTAAAGTGCTTATGTCAGGAAGTATTTTCCAACCTTTAATTACAAGCCTTATTGGTATGATACCTAATTGTGCATCTTCTGTTGTTCTTACAGAATTATTCTTAGCTGGTAAAATATCATTTGCTTCTATAATATCAGGCCTTAGCTGTGGTTCTGGTCTTGGAATTGCAATTTTATTTAAAGAAAATAAAAATATTAAAGAAAATATTCGTATACTTATATTAATATATTTTATTGCTGTATTTTTTGGATTTTTACTTGAAATATTTAATATAGTATAAATTTAAAAACTGTATTAAGTCAATTTTACTTAATACAGTTTTTTAGGCATTTTTCATACCTTTGTTCAGCTTTTTGCCAATCAATAATATTTTTGTAATTTTCTATATATTCTTCCCTTCTATTATTATATTTTAAATAATAAGCATGTTCCCAAACATCAATCAGTATAATTGGACATAAATTTAGACTTAATACTGTATCTTGATTTTTTGTTGTAACTATATCTAATTTACATTCATTATTTAGTACAAGCCACGCATATCCAGAACCAAATACACTTAATGCTTTTTCTTTAAATTTATTATAAAAATCATTAAAGTTTGTATATTGAAAATCTATTTTTCTAGCGAGTTTACCTATAGGAATATTGCCTTTTCCAACTTTTTTTAAACCTTCAAAATATAAATTATGATTATACACTCCTCCAGCATTATTTTTTATATCTGTTTTAATATCTTCTGGCAAAAACATTATACTTGTTAAAAGTTTCTCCAAAGGCCAGTTATATAATTTTGGATATTTTGATATAGCTAAATTCAATTTATCAATATAGTTTTTTAAATGTTTATCATGATGAAGAAACATTGTTTCCTTATCTATATATGGCTCCATCTCATCATATTCATATGGCAATGGATTTAACTTAAAAGGATATGTATTATACATTTTTTATCACCTATAACATACTATGTAATGAATTTACAAAAAATACTTTTTTAGAAAAAATTATTGACAACTTTTATCTGTTAGTGTATAATTATTATTGTCTTTATAGATAATATATACAGTATGGCGGCATAGCTTAGTTGGCTAGAGCGTTCGGTTCATACCCGAAAGGTCACAGGTTCGACTCCTGTTGCCGCTACCAAAAAAGTGCTAGAAATTAATCTAGCACTCTCTTTTTTTTACTTATTTCTCACTATTAAAAAGTGGTTTTATATGATTTTCTAAAACTTCATCATAAGCAACCCAATCATCCACATTAATTATTTTATAGCCTTCATCGGATTTTATATCTCTTACTACAACATATTTTATTCCTGCATTTATTATAACTCTTTTACACATAATACAAGAATCAATGTGTTCTAAAACATTACCTGTCTTTACATCGCGTCCTACCATATATAACGTTGCACCTATAATATCTTTTCTTCTAGCTGATATTATAGCATTTTGTTCTGCATGAACGCTTCTGCATAATTCATAATTCTGCCCTTGTTTTATTTTAAGCTTTTCTCTTGCACAGTACCCAAGATCTATGCAGTTTGCTCTACCTCGTGGTGCACCATTATATCCAGTTGAGATAATTTCATCATTATTTACAATTACTGCACCATAGTTTCTTCTAAGGCAAGTTGCCCTAGATAAAATAGTATCAGCAACATCTAAATAATAATTGTGCTTGTCTACTCTGTTCATAAAAATTTCCTCCTTGATTTTAAATATTAATCAAATAAATTAATTTATGTAAAAGAATTATATCACTAATTCTACAAAAAGTAAACATATTAATATATTATTTATCTTTTATTTCAAAATAATTACTTTTCTTTTCAAGTCCTTTATAACAAATTTGTCTTTCAGCCTCATATGCAACTATTGCAACACTATTAGAAAGATTTAATGAACGAATATTATTTCTCATAGGTATTCTTACTGTATTTTCAAAGTTTTCAAGTATATAATCTTCTGGAAGTCCCCTTGTTTCAGGTCCAAATATCAAATATGAATCATCTGTATAACGAACATCAGTGTATGTCTTATTTGCTTTTGTAGATAACAAAAATACATCATTACCATTTATTTTACTTTTAAATTCATCAAAACTAGAATATTCTATTATTTTTACTTTATCCCAATAATCAAGCCCTGCTCTTTTTACTGCTTTTTCTGAAATATCAAATTCTAAAGGATGCACTAAATGTAACGTTGCACCAAGTGCAGCACAAGTTCTTGCTATATTACCTGTATTTTGTGGTATTTCTGGTTCTACTAATACTATATTTAATGACATATTTCCTCCCATTTTTACTACTGTTATTATATCCTATTATATTTTTATTGTAAAGAGAAAAAAAGAATAAAAATTACAAAAAGAATGTATGATATATTTTTTCTATTCATACATTCTTATATTTTATATCTATATATATGATATTAACAATGCTATTAATATTACTTTTACATTTCTTTTTATACATTAATATACAATACAAACTTTTACATTTATTCAAACTCCATTTTTGTATAAACTATATAACTAATTTATCTGACAGTGGTCAGTTTGTCTTTATAT
>CANRGL010000023.1 GCA_947630145.1 uncultured Clostridia bacterium
AACGACAGGATATAGAATGCAATTTTTTAGTATGTATCAAAATATAAATACGTTAGAAAAAATAGAAAAATAAAAATTGGAGGATGGTATATGGATAAAAAAATAAGTAAAGAGGTTAGAAGATACTTAGAGAGAGAATTAAAAGATTATAGAGAAAATAAAGAATTAATCAAGGAATTAAGACTTGATATAATAGATTCTAGTCCAAATATAACTTTAGGTGTTCCTGGTAGTCCAAACAAAGGAAATGAGGGACAAACCTCTAAAGTATACGAGTTAATAACTAATAATATGATAAATAGATTACAAACAATTTGTCGTAAAATAGAAAATGTGTTAAGTGAGTTAGATGATATAAGATATGAATTTTATATTAGATGTTTTGAAAAAAGACAAAGCAAAGTTAAAATATGTATGGAAATGCCTATTGCGGAAAAGACGTATTATAGATATAAAAAATACATTATAAATAAACTTGCTGAAGAATTAGGATATATATAGTGTGACAAAAAAGTGACAGTTTTTTGACCTTGTCAAGTGGTATAATTAGTATAGTGAGAAGTATGAAATATACTTTTTAAAGGAAATTAACACTTGTTAGTGGAGCAAGGTAAAATAAATCCACTACCAAATGCAAACGTATATCGACCTCTTAAATAATTATATAGCACTATCTATTATGTTAGTGCTATTAAATTTATACAAATTATATAAATTCTATTGACAAAATAATAAAAAATGATATAATTAAGGTGCTATAAAATATAGCAAAAAAATAATTATTTTTTTGAAAGGATTGACTTTTTATGAGTAAGTGGGATGGAAGTTATTCAAGTACCAAAGAAAGTACTCAAAGTCTGGAACAGGACATACTGGATGCTGGTATGGGAAAATTTTGTTATCCAACAAGTAATGGTGGAACAGTAAGACAGACAGATGATCGTATTGATGTATATGGTTCAAGTGATTCTTCAAAAGGACATTCACATGACTGGTATAATAGCAATACAAATGAATATGGTCATCACGATTAAAAAAATAAGAGACATCGATTAATTTCGGTGTCTTTTTTAATGCCTATTTTCTCTCCTAAAAATGGGTAATAAAAAGGTAGTGATAAAACAAATGAGTAAGAAATCAAGACAATATAAAAATTATATATATGAGCAAATAATAAGAGAAAAAATGAACAAAGAGTTTTTAATAAATGAAAAAGAAATAAAACAAGAGCAATGTATAAAGTGTTTAAAACGTAATACTATACGTTGTAGATTAAATATACAGGATTGTAAATGTATTAATTATAAAAAGGAGTGAAGTAAGTATGAATACTACAGCAGTAACTATTACTTTTATAATATGTGCAACTATATTTGCTATATGTCTATTATCAGTAAGGAGCAAAAAATAAAGCAGGTGAGGTAATTGGCAAATGAAAAAAATTTAATACCTTTTAATAAACAAACAGAGAGTGAACAGAGAGAAAATGCCAAAAAAGGTGGTAAAAAATCTGGTGAAGTAAGACGTAAGAAAAAAGCAATGAAAGAAACAATGAAAATGTTATTAAACTTAAATTTGCCAGAGTCGGAAGGAAAAGAAAAATTAAAAGAAATAGGAATAGAGGATGAAGATTTAACAATACAAACTGCAATACTTACTAATCAAGTAGAAAAAGCTTTAAATGGTAATCTTGATAGCGCAAAATTTGTTAGAGATACAGCTGGGGAATATGTAGGAGCTGAAGAAGAAAAAGAAGAAACAAAATTATATAATGTATGTATACCTGCAAAAGATATACCACCATCTTTTATAAATGTATATAGAGATATCTTAAATAGAGGGCATCTTGAATATTGGTTATTTGGTGGAAGAGGTAGCATTAAGTCTACTTTTGCAAGTGAAATATTAATTGATTTACTTGAAAATAATCCTAAAATGTGTGCAATTATAATCCGAAGATATACTAATACTTTAAGGGATTCTGTTTATGCTCAAACAGAATGGACTATATCACAATTTAGTGAAACTTTTGAGGCATTAATTGATACGTATGATTTTAAAGTTAGTCCAATGGAAATAACAAAGAAGAGTACAGGTCAAAAAATATATTTTAGAGGTGCTGACGATCCAGGAAAAATTAAATCAATAAAGCCTCCAAAAGGAATGTATATAGGTATTATATGGTATGAAGAATTTGATCAAATGCAAGGGATGAATGCAATAAGGAAAATTAATCAGTCCATTGTAAGAGGTGGAGAAGATTTTATACAACTATATACTTGTAATACTCCTGCTAGTAGGCAACATTTTGTTAATAAAGAGAAAAAAGTAATAAAGAAAAATAGATTAATACATCTATCAGACTATAGGTCTGCACCTAAAGAATGGTTAGGGCAGGCTTTTATTGATGAAGCAGAATATATAAAAGAAACTGCACCTACAATATATGAAAATGAATATATAGGAAATGAAACAGGTGACGGTGGAAATGTATTTGAAAATTTAGAAATAAGAGAAATTATAGATGAAGAGATAAAAAAATTTGATAGATTATATAAAGGTATTGACTGGGGTTGGTATCCTGATCCTTTTGCATATAATAATATGCATTATGATAGTGCTAGAAGAACACTTTATATATTTGATGAATTAAGATGTAATAAAACTTCAAATAAACAAACGTGGGAAATGTTACAAGAAAAAGGAGTTACAAATGAAGATTTAATTACTGCAGATTCTGCTGAAAAAAAGTCAATAGGAGATTATAAAAATTATGGAGCATTTATAAGAGGTGCAGAGAAAGGTCCTGGTAGTGTGGAATATAGTATGAAATGGTTAGCAAGTTTAAATAAAATAGTTATTGATCCTAAAAGATGTCCAAATACAATGAAGGAATTTTCAGAGTACGAATATGAGAAAGATAAAGATGGTAATGTTATCACAGGTTATCCTGATAAAAATAATCATCATATAGATGCAGTTAGATATGCGTTAGAAAAAATTTGGAAAAGGAGAGGACAATAATGTTTGAAAAGATAAAAGAATGGTTTTTAAGGGGGATAGACAAAATGTTAAGTAAGTCTACTATAGAAGAAGCTCTAAAAGTAAAAACTGCTATTTCAAATGAAATGGAAAGAGCAATGGAGCTATGGTTAAAAATATTTACAAATAATGCACCATGGCTTAATGAAGAAGTAAAAAGTTTGCAATTAGGTGCTAGTATAGCTGAAGAATTTGCAAGGCTTGTTACTTTGGAAATGAAATCAGAAGTAACAGGAAGTAAAAGAGCAGATTATATAAATGAAATATATCAAAAAGTATTAGAAAATTTGAAACCACAACTTGCTATATTTAATGCAGTTGGAGGTGGTTTTTTTAAACCATATGTAAAAAATAATAAATTTTATATAGATTATATACCACAAACAGATTGCAAACCTTTAAAATTTGATAGTGCTGGAAATATAACAAGTATGGTATTTACTAGTCAGATAACAAAAGGTGATGAAATTTATACGAGGCTTGAAACTCATACATTACAGGATAATAATTATATTATAGAAAATAAAGCTTTTGTATCGAAAAGTTATAATAGTTCTATGTTAGGTAAAAGTGTTCCTTTGTCTGAAGTTTTAGAGTGGGAAAAATTATCTGAAAAAACTGTAATTCAAAATATAGAAAAACCTTTATTTGCCTATTATAAAGTACCATTGAGTAATAACATAGATACTAAATCATGTTTAGGTATTTCTGTATATGCAAAAGCTATTGATAGTATAAGAAAAGCAGATATACAAGCTTCAAGGCTTGATTATGAATATGAGAGTGCTGAAAGAAGTATTTATGCGGATATTACAGCTTTAAAAAATGAAAATGGGACTTTTAGGAAGTCAAAATTAGTAAAAACTATAGATGCAGGTGAAGATAATTTTTACAAAGAATTTAGTCCACAATTAAGAGATGAGGCTTTCATTAGAGGTATAAATAAAATTAAGCAAGATATAGAATTTCAAAGCCATCTTGCTTATGGAACAATATCAGATCCAAATGCTATTGACAAAACAGCTACTGAAATAAATGCAAGTAAGCAACGTTCTTATAGCTCAGTTTCTCAGATGCAAAATAGTTTAGAAAATGCATTAAAACATTTAGTATATATCATGGATGTATATTGTGATTTATATGAATTAGCTCCTAGTGGAGAATATGAAGTATCATCAGAATGGGATGATAGTATAATAGTAGATACTGAGAGTGAACAAAGAATAAGATTACAAGAGACTAATTTAGGTCTTTTAAGTAAGAAAGACTATCTATCTTGGCGTTATGGTGTAGGACCAAAAGAAGCAGAAAAAATGTTAAAAGATGTTGAAAATGAAAGAAAAAATTATAATATTTTTGAAAATGAATAATTTTTTATAAAAACTATTGACAAGTAACGCGTAACAATGTATAATATATGTAACGCGATAACAAGGAGGTGGTTTTTATATCTAAAAGTAGAGCTGAATATATGAAGCAACGAAGAGAAGATAAAAGAACATTTAGTGTTTTAATTGATAAAAAAAGATTTGATAAATTAGAACATAAGTTACAAGAAGATAAAAAGACAAAAAGACAATGGTTAGAAGAGAAAATTGATAATGAAACAAAAAAATGATACAGTGCCTGTCGCTAAACTAAACACTGTATCAAGTATAGAACTACTTGAAGTAATTCCATATATAATTATAACATATATAGAACCTAAATTTCAAGAAGTTAAGAAAAATTAATTATTTGGAAGGTAGGTATTTTTATGTTTGAAAAATTAGAAGAATTATATAAAGGTTTAGTAAATTTTAGAAATTATGAGGTTTTATGTGAAAGCCCAAGAATAAGCTATATTGAATGTGACTATACGGGAGAGTATAATGAGGGAATTAAAAAATTATATGGATATGTTTGTAATATAGGAGATGAAGAATTGAATATATTTAATGCTAATGTTAATCACAAAATAAAACAAACTTATAAGGAAAGTTGTATTAAATCTAAAAAAATTAATAGAAAAATAACATCTATGGAGGTGGCATAATGGCTAGAATAATAGATTTAACTGGTCAAAAATTTGGTAGATTAACAGTTATAAAAAGAATTGAAAATAAAGGGAAATATACAAATTGGCTTTGTAAGTGTGATTGTGGAAATCAAACAGAAGCCACATCTCATATTTTAAGAAAAGGAGAAAAGAAATCTTGTGGTTGTTTACATCGAGAGTTTATAATAAATAAAAATAAAGTACATGAAAAGAGTAATACTAGATTATATAGAATATATGTAGGAATGAAACAAAGATGTTATAAAGTAAGTGAACCCTGTTATAAATATTATGGAGGTAGAGGAATTAAAATTTGCAATGAATGGTTACAAGATTTTATGAGTTTTTATAACTGGGCTATAGCAAATGGATATAAAGAAAATTTAACAATTGATAGAATTGATGTAAATGGTAATTATGAGCCTAATAATTGTAGATGGGCAACTAGAAAAGAACAAATGAATAATATGCGAACAAATAGATTATTAACATATAAAGGGATTACAAAGAATATATCTGAATGGGCTAAGGAATATAAAATTCCATATGATGTATTACAAAATAGAATAACTAAACATGGTTGGAGTATAGAAAGAGCGTTGACTCAACCAGTAAAGCACCTAAAATAGGTGCTTTTTTCTATGGGAGGAGTGATATATATGTTAACTCCTGATTATTTAAAAAATGTAGCTAATGATACAATAAATTTATATCAAAAATTAGAAAATGCTATAATAAGAGATATAGTAAGAAGATTAAAAAATACAGATTTTGAAATGACAGAGAGTGCAAGATTTCAAATACAAGTTGCACAAGAAGCAGGATTGCTATATGATGATATTATTGCTAAAGTAGCTAAATATAGTGGAGTAAGTGAAAATATTGTAAAGAAAACGTTTGAAAATAGTGCTATAGAGGCTTTAAAGTATGATGATAATATTTATAAAAAACATGGATTAAATCCAATTCCAATAAAGCAATCAAAAAATATGTTAGAACTATTGAAAAATACTTTAATAAAAACAAATGGAAGCTTATATAATTTAACACTTACAACTGCTAGTACTAGTCAAGATAAGTTTATTCAAGCATGTAATGAAGCTTATATGGAGATATCTAGTGGTGCTTTTGATTATAATACTGCAATAAGGAGAGCTTTAAAAAATTTTGGGGATGGTGTACAAGTACAATATGATAGTGGTTATAAACTTAATATTAAAAGTGCAGTAAAAAGAGCAGTTATGACAGGGGTAAATCAAACTTGTTTAAAAATGCAAGAATTAAGGGCAAAAGAAATGCGGTTGTGATTTAGTTGAAGTAACAGCACATGCAGGAGCTAGACCAGAGCATGCAGAATGGCAAGGTAAAATTTATAGTAGAAGTGGTAAAAGTAAAAAATATCCTAGTTTAGTTGATAAGACTGGATATGGAACTGGTCCAGGACTTGGAGGGTGGAATTGTAGACATTCTATGTTCCCATATTATGAAGGAATGGGTAGAGTATATAGCGATGATGAACTTGAAGAGTTGAAATATGGCAAGATAAATGATATAATAGATACCAATGAGAATGGAAAGGTAAAAGAAGTGCAATATATTGGTAAATTAGATAAAAATAAATTAGGCAAGTATAGAGATAAGATTATAACGGATGATGTTGTGTTAACTAATGAAAGATTAGAGGAACATATATTAAAATATCATAAGAAGGAATATGAACAGTTATCTCAATATATAAAAGATATAATAGAAAATCCTGATATTATACTAGATGATAATAGAAATAAAGATACAATCATAATGTTGAAGAATATTTCTGAAATTGATAAGAATGGTAGAGTTGTTATAAAAATAGCGGTTGCTGAGGATAATAAGCACCCAAAAAATTCTATAATAACTTTAATGAAACTTAATGATAGAACTTGGAAGCAAACACTTAAAAATAGAGGAAATATAATTTTTGAAAAAAAGTAGACAAAAATGAATAAATGTGTTATAATATAAGTACAATAATAATAGGTTATTTGAGGTGGACAAATGTGCCATCCACGCACCTAGCAATAGGTCAAAAGAGATGTAGGAAATGGCAGACCTACCAAATAACCATACTATTAAAAAGAGTCACAGAAATGTGGCTCTTAAATTATATTTAATTTAGTTTTTAAGAGATTAGAAGTAAAATATAAAATTCTAGTCTCTTTTTATATGTCCGCAATGACGTAAATCTACGTGAGCAAGTGGATACGACCCACGTAAAAAAGTGTAGCAAAAGAAAGGATAAAATATGAAAAGAGATTTTTTAAAAGGATTAGGTCTTGAAGATACCGTTATTGATCAAATAATGGATGAAAACGGAAAAGATATCAACAAGGCAAATGAAAAGGTAAAAAGTCTTGAAACAGAGGTTAATAATACAAAAGAATTATTAACTAATGCAAACAAAGAAATTGATAGTTATAAATCTATGGATATAGATGCTATCAAAAAGTCTGCTGAGGACTATAAAACAAAGTTTGAAACAGCAGAAAATGATTATAAGGCTAAAATAGCTGAAATGGAGCTTAACAATAAGCTAGAAAAATATGTAGATAAATTAAGCTTAAAAAATGATATCTACAAAAAAGAAGTTATCTCACGAATTAAAGAAAAAGGACTTAAATTTGATGGAGATACATTGCTTGGTGGTGAAGATTTAGTAAAAAGTTTTAAAGAAGAATATTCAGATGCTTTTAATGATACAAAGCAAAAACCAAATTTTGCTGATAGTACACCAGGCAATACAACACCTATAACAAAAGAGGCATTTAAAAAAATGTCATATAAGGAAAGGCTTACATTAAAAAATGAAAAGCCAGATATTTATAAAAATTTGAAGGAGGAATAAAAAATGGCACAAGAAACAACAAAATTAGAAAATTTAATTGATCCAGAAGTAATGGCAGATATGATTTCTGCAAAGTTACCTAAAAAAATAAGAGTAGCACCTTTTGCAAAAGTAGATAATACATTAGAGGGAACAGAAGGAGACACTATAAGTGTACCAAAATATGCATATATTGGAGATGCAGAAGATGTGGCAGAAGGAGTTGAGTGTGGTACAACAACATTAGAAGCTTCTAGTGAAAAAGTAAAAGTAAAAAAAGCTATGAAAGCAGTTGATTTAACTGATGAAGCAGTTTTATCAGCACATGGTGATCCAGTAGGAGAAGCTACAAATCAATTATCTTTATCAATAGGTTCAAAAGTTGATAATGATTGTATGGACGCTTTAGCTAATGAAGATGCACCAGGTAGATTAAAATATGATGGTTCAGCAAGTGAAATCAGCTATGATGGAATAGTAAATGCTATTGATGTATTCGAAGAAGAAGTAAACGGAGAAAAAGCAATGTTTGTTCACCCTAAGCAAGTAACAACTTTGAGAAAAGATCCTAACTTTATTTCTGCTGATAAATATAATCAAAATGTAGTATTAAAGGGTGAAATAGGAATAATTGCTAATACAAGAATTGTAACTTCTAAAAAAGTTAAAGAGGATAAACAAGCAACATCATATTTAAATCCAATAATAAAACTAGAAACTGATGAAGAAACAGAAGAAGAGTTACCAGCATTAACAATTTATACAAAAAGAGCTGCTAATGTTGAAAAAGAAAGAAAATCTTTAGCCAGAAAAACAATAGTTTCTGTTGACCAGATATATGCTGTATCAGTATCTAATGATTCTAAAGTCGTATTAGCAAAGTTTAAAAAAAAAGCGGAATAGATATAAAAATTGCTACACCAACAAAAGAGGCTGATTTACTAGGAAAAAATGTTGATGATTTACAGGAGAATATTGTAATAGGAAAAGATGGAAGAATTACTGGTACTCTTAAATATATAGAAAGTTTTCCAGAATTTTCTAAAAATGCAAAAGGAAATTTCTTAGCGCTATATTTTGAAACAGCTAAAAATGGAGAGACAATAACTTGTGAAATTAAAGGTCAAGATGCAAAATTAAAGAAACCAGTAAAAGTGGATTCAAAGGATGGATTAATTATACTTAATATAGCAAACAAATCACAGACAATTGATGTAGCTAGTGAAGGTAAAGAAACTAAAACTTTAACTTTAACAGATTTAGTATTAAAACAGGAATAGGAGTTGACAAGGTATGCTTAAATACATAGACAAAGAAGAATATATCGAGTTGTTAGGTGCAGATAGCATACCTAATAACTTTAATAATTTAGTAATAGAAGCAAGTAGTTATATAAATTTACACACTTTTGGAAGAGTTGATATAAATAATATTCCTGAAGAAGTAAAATACACTACTTGCTTAATTATTGATTTAATCAATGAGAAAAATACAAAATTATCTGAAATTGGAAATCTAAAATCACAAAATATAGAAGGATGGAGTGAAACATACTCTACACCTGATGAAATAAGAAAAGAATATGCTAATAAAAAAGAGTCTGCATTAAAAGAACAATTATGGGATGTAATTGGAAAAGATGGTAATTATTTACTATATAGAGGTGAGTAGTTATGAATAAACGTTTTTTTATACATAAAATAACAGTATATCATTTCAATGAAGACGAAAGTGTTTCAAAAATGTATTTTAATGAAGTATATTTTAGACATAACAAAAAGACTAATCTAATAGATAAAGGATTAGAAAAAGGTAGTACAGGCTCTATTATCATACCTACAATTGAAAAGTTAGATATTTCAACAGATGATTATTTAATAGAAGGAATAATAAAAGATGAATTTAATTTAAATGATCTACAACAAAAATATCAAGCTTTTAAAGTTGTAAGTGTGGACGATAATAGAAAAGGAAGTTTACAACATTTTAAGATTGGGGTATCAGAGTAATGGCAGAAAGTAATTTTAGAATATCAGTAAAGATGAATAATGCAAAAAAGATTATAAAGGATCATGGACTTGATGAAAATGGAAGTATAACAAAATTTTTAAGAGATGAAGTGGGTAGATATTCTGAACCTTATATTCCATATAAAAAAGGTACTCTAAAAAATAATAAAAGTTATCCTAATAATCACTCAATCAAATACAATGAGCCTTATGCAAGATATCAATACTATGGAAAGGTAATGATTGGTAGTCCACCAAAAAAAGTAAGCAATAAAAATTTAAAATATAATGGAGCACCAAAACGTGGTGCAAGATGGAATACACGCATGTGGAGTGATAGAGGAAAAGAAATTTGTAAAAATGTAGAAAATCATATAAAAAATGGAGGCTAATATGAGCAAATCAAAAATGGAATTAATTAAAGAATGGATAGAAACTTGTCCATATCTAAAAGGTGGCAAAATAAATGTTGATTATTTAAAAGATAAACCGCAAAATTATTCAATAGATAGAACTCCAACATTGCCAGATGTGGAAGATTTTGTAGATGGATGCGGTGGAAAAAGGCAAATTACTTTTGATTTTACTGTTCAAGCTTCTTTGTCTAGTCAAGTTATAGTTAATTTAGCAAATTCTAAATTTTGTGAAGATTTTATGGATTGGATAAGTACACAAAATAGATTAAAGAATTTCCCTAAAATAAAAGGAGCATTTTCTATAAAGTGCACCAGTCCAGGCTATATATTGCAGAAAACTGAAACAACTGCAATATATATTATACAACTTAATTTTACATATTATGAGTTCCTATAATGGACTCTTATTTTTTTATAAGGAGGAAAGAAAATGCAAGAAGGTCAAGTTTATAACAGAGCTGATATTGTTAATTTTATGGGATTAACAATAGATGCTAATATTTTTCAAAGAATGAAAGGTTTTACTGAAGCTGGAAAAAGTTTAAATTCGAGCACTTACGATAGAAGATATGTAGATGAAAAAACAGAACGTTCTGATGTAGTTGCATATGCTACTGAGATTGCTTATGCATTTGATAGAATGTATGGAAATGCTGTACATAATGTTATAGCAAAAGTCCATGATGATGAAATAGTAGGATTTAATGTCCCTATTGTAACAGTAAATTTTAATGAACCAGTAAATGATGGATATAAAGCTAAGATGAGAGTATGGTCAGTACAACCTGACTCAGATGGAGACTCAACAGATGCTTATACATATTCTGGAGCATTTAAAGCTAATGGTTCTATTATAACTGGTGTAGCAAAAATAGAAACAGGAAATTCTAATGATCCTACAACTGTAACAGCTGTTACATTTAAGGCAGATGATAATCAAGAATCTCAGCTTGTTACATTTAATATTTCAGATTCAGAAGGTCAAGTATCAAATGCAAAAATACAAATAGATTCATCTAATGTAGTTTATACGGATTTAAATGGTATTGCTATGATAGATTTAGTAAAAGGTTCATATAAAAAAATAGAAATCAGTAAAGAAGGATATACTTCACAAACAAGTGTTGAAGTAACAGTAAATGATAAAGCTGTTTATAAAGCTATAACATTAGTAAAAGCTGTGTAGAGGCTAGTTATCACTAGCCTTTTTAAAGGAGATAGTATAATGAAAATATTAGATAATGAAGTAAATTTCAATTTTTTTGATGCAGATAATATGGAAAAGTTTGAAAAAGAATGTGTCAATGTTTTAAATGAATGTAAAAAAGAAAAAATAAAAAATTTGTCTTGTTCAGAAGCAATAAGATGCGAGTGTAAAATAATTGATAAATTTTTTAATAATGTCTTTGGTGAAGGTATAGCTGAAAAAATATTTAAAGGAAAATGCAATTTGCAACAGCATATAATGGCATTCCAAGATATTGTTAATGAAAAAAATAAAATAAAAGAAGATATGCAAAATACATTTAATAGATACCAACCAAATAGAAAAGAAAGAAGAAAAAGTATAAAAAATGAAAAAAAACATTATATTAGATAAATTACCACAATTTACACCAACAGGATTAAAAATAAGAACTAATTTTAGAGAGAGCATAAAGTTCGAATTACTTATGCAAAATAATAATATAAAAATTTTAGATAAATTATCTATTGCAATTAATTTATTTTATTATAAAATACCTAATAATATAGATAATGCAATAAATGACATTTTATGGTTTTATAAAGGTGGAAATGAATTAACGACTAGTCAAGAATATGAAAAAAAAGAATATAAACAAGTTTATAGCTATGAATTTGATGCGGAATATATATATAGTGCTTTTATACAAGAGTATAAAATCGATTTAAATAATATTAAATATTTGCATTGGTGGAAATTTAAATCATTAATGGATAATTTATCAGATAACACTCAATTTGTAAAAATAATGGGGTACAGAACTATAAATTTAAATAATATAAAAGATAAAGAAGAAAAAGCTAGATACAAGAAATTAAAGAAACTTTACGCATTACCAGATATGAGAACTAAAGAACAAAAAGAAGCTGATTTTGGACGTGCTTTTTGGTAATCGACAAAATTCGACAACATATTATGATAATATATGATATATTATATATAAGTAAAAGGAGATGAGTATATGCAGTGTCCGAAATGTGGAAGCGAAAATATTAATTTTCAAATGGTTGGTGAAAGTAAGTTAAAGACAAAACACCATGGTGCAATATATTGGTTATTCATTGGTTGGTGGTTACAGCCTCTTTTATGGCTTTTTTTAACTTTACCTATGTTACTTGTTACTATATTTGGACATAAAAAACAAAAATTAATTACTAAACACAAAAGTGTTGCAGTATGTCAAAATTGTGGTAATAGTTGGAATACATAGTATGAAAAAGTGGTATTTATGTCCAAATTGTGGTAAGAAAATAATAAAATATGATAAAGATGCTTATTCAAAGGGCATCTTTTTTTTATGCAAAAATTGTAAAAAAGAAATAGAGATCAAAATTAAGTCTTTAAATTGAGCCAATGAGCCTGACTTATCTTATAGAAATGAGGTGAGTATATGGGTGATGGCTCAATTATAGTAGACACAAAAATAAATGATGATGGTGTCAAAAGTGGTATAAGTAAGATAGGAAGTATAGCAAAGTCTGGATTAAAAGGAGTAGCTGTTGCAGTTGGAACAGTTGCATCAGCTTTTGCAGGAATAGTGACTGCTAGTGTAAAGGCAAGAGGTGAGCTTGAGCAACAAATCGGTGGTGTTGAAACATTATTTAAAAATAGCGCTGATAAAGTAATAAAAAATGCAAATAATGCTTTTAAAACGGCAGGAATGAGTGCAAATGAATATATGCAAAATGTCACATCTTTTAGTGCCTCTTTGCTTCAAAGTGTAGCAGGTGATACTAATAAAGCGGCAGATATAGCTGACATGGCTATGGTAGATATGGCAGATAATGCAAATAAAATGGGAACATCTATGGAAGCAATACAATTTGCATATCAGGGTTTTGCAAAACAAAACTATACTATGTTAGATAACCTTAAATTAGGTTATGGTGGCACTAAAACTGAAATGGAAAGACTTTTAAAAGATGCCCAAAAATTAACTGGAGTAAAATACGATATTAATAATTTGAGTGATGTATATAATGCTATACATGTTATTCAAAAAGAACTAGGAATAACGGGCACAACTGCAAAAGAGGCATCGGAAACTTTGCAAGGAAGTTTAGCTTCAGCAAAAGCAAGTTGGGATAATTTTTTAAGTGGATCAGGTGATTTAGGTCAAGTAGTAGAGAGTGTAAATACAGCTTTAGCTAATATAATTAGGATTGTTGGTGAGGCAACTCCAAGTATAATAGAAAATATTGTAAAAACATTACCACAAATATTAGAAATGGGTGGTAAGTTATTACAACAATTAGCACAAGGCATAATAAATAATTTACCGCAATTAACAGAGACAACTTTACAAATTATACAAACTTTAATGACAGGATTAATTTCAAATTTACCTCAAATTATACAAGCTGGCATGCAAATGATAACACAACTTATTTCAGGAATTGCTCAAATGTTACCTCAACTGATTCCACAAGCTGTAGAATGCATAATTACAATAGTTACAGGTCTATTAGATAATATTGATATGATTATAGATGCTGCAATACAACTTATAATGCGGATTGGCGGATGGATTAATAAATGCATTACCAATTTTAATAGAAAAAATACCTATTATAATAGAAAAGTTAAATAATGCTATAGTTAATAATTTGCCAAAATTAATTCAAATGGGAATAGAATTAGTGGTTAAGTTAGCCTTTGGACTTGTAAAAGCAATTCCACAACTATTAGCAGCATTACCTCAAATTATTAATGCTCTTATAAATGGTTTAGGTGAATTACCAAGAATGATGTTAGATATCGGAAGAAATGTTGTAATGCGGAATATGGAATGGCATTCAGAATTATGCTAGTTGGTTATGGCAACAAGTAAAAAATTTTGCAGGAAATATACTAAATAGTGTTAAAAACGCTTTAGGAATACATTCACCATCAAAATTATTTAAAAATCAAGTTGGAAAAAATATAGCTTTAGGTATTGGAGAAGGATTTGATGATAATATAAGAAAAATATACGATAAGATGAAATCTACAGTAGATTTTGAAACACAAAAATTAAGTTCAAAATTAAGTACAACAGCTACTGTAAATAAAAATATGAATGTGAATTTAAATCAAACAAAATCAGATATATATCTTGATGGTAGAAAAGTAGGACAAAGTATAACACCTTATGTATCTAAAACTGTAAAGGTAGGAGGTATATAATGACGTATTTAGAATATAGTAATAAGAAATTCAAAATAATTGATTCGTATAATATAAATACATCTAGTAGACAAGTAACTTTTTCTGATATAAAGGTAGACTTTACTAATAGAACATTAGAAGATTTACCAATTAAATATCAAGAGGTACAGATAAAAAAAGATAATACAGTAATTTATACTGGATATGTAAATAGTTTTACTTTGCCTGCTATGAAACAAAGTGATAATGAATTTAGAGAGCTTGAAATTAATTTATTATCACCAATGCAAATGGCAACGAATAAAGTTGTAACTATTATAGGTACATATACATTAGAAGAAGTAATAAGGAGGGCTTTAAGTCCTCTTTTATTAGATGGGTTTGAAATAAAATCTTTAAATGTAAGAGATGGGCAAAAGACAGTAAACTTTTTAATGCAAACTACTGAATTTGTAATGAATAGTTTATCAAATAGTGAAAGCTTGTGGTGGTATATAGACGAGAACAAGAGTATATATGTAAATTCTATAGATTATCAATTTGGTTTATTGCCTAAGATGACATTAACTCACGATAAAAAAGTAGAAGGATTATTGAGCATAACACCTAGTGTAGAAGCTGTAAATTATGCAAATGTAATTAATGTTAAAAATGCAAGAGTCTATTTTGATAGTTGGTATTATTCTCATTATGATGAAAAAATAAATAATAAACCGCTTTTTGATGCTAGAACTTTAAAAAAAGGGGATAGTATTGATTTTAAATATCCTATCGATATATCAGAAAATACCATAAGAAGAGTAAAAGAAACTACAAATAATGAAGGAATGACAGAATATTATAATTTTTCTTTATCTTTAGCTATGTATTCGAATAATTATTTTCCAGTATTAGAAATTAAACTAGACAATGATAATTATAGAATTTCAAGTGATATAAGTTTTAGTGAAGAAGATAAAACTTTGATAACTTTAAAAAGAGATGAATTTTTTAAAAATCTTATTACTGGTTTTACTTATAATGGTGAATCTGAAGCTACAGTAGAAAGTATTAGAAGTCAGACTGCTTTAGAATATAGAACTATGAAGTTTGTAAATTCACAAGAAATAGAATTAAATAAAGGTAAAATTACAACATCTGGTGTTATTGAAAAATCAATAGATATGAATCAAAGATGGTTTTTTGCAGACGATTTGGTAGCAGAAGTAAGAAGTATGATGTCTAATAATTCAAATCAAACTAATATCTTGACATTAGAATTTGATAAAAATAAAGATTTAAAAATTGGAGATATTATTAATGTTAATTTACCTAAATTTTTGATTCAAGGTGAGTATATTATAACCGATATAGTTTATACACATTCAAGTATTGAAAATTGGAAGATTTCACTTAGAAGTGCAGATGTTGTAGAGAATTATATAGATATATTTAGAGAAAAAGATAAACAAGAAATAAATGAACAAATAGACACTATAATGTTATCTGACTATGTAGAAGAAAAAATGAGGGAAGTACATGAGGTGGTAGAGAATGGCTAAAATAAAAAATGTTGAAATAGATATAAAAATAGGAAAAAGACAATATAAATTAAAAAATTTAATTTTAGATACTTTATTAAATTCATATGCAAAAAAATTAGTCGATGAATATGATCAAATGCGAACTGTTATTGGTAGTTGTATGTTAAAATTCTCTCCATTAGGTCATGTTTCTAGTAATAGTTTAATTACTTGTGATGAATTTAATATTTGTATATCTACTATAAATATTAGCTCTATTAATTCTTCTAATAAAATAATAAAAAAATATGTTTTTAATAGTGAAGATGAGTATATATATGATTATTCAAAACAATATTCACAAAATATAAAGATTTCAGATTATGTCGGCAATAAGATATATGCATTAGGATTTAGTTTTGCTGGAAGTGATAGTACATTAAATGTTGATGCTGTATTAGATGTATCAAATTATGATTTATATATTTATGAAGGTGAAGAAATATTAATAACTAGAATTGATGAAATATCAACAGATGCAATTTTTACAAGTTTACATGAAAAAGTAAAGTTTCCAGTTCATTTGTTAGGAAAAGGAATATCAGGTATATTGCCATCGCAACAACTGTGGGACGTTAACCATGAAAGCAGTTATATTATATATAATAATGCACATGCAAAATTAACAAATTTTGGATTTGGAAATAATCCAAATATTATGGAAGTTGAATATAATATTGACAGTAATTATGAAATAGATGGGAATACATTTTCGATAAAAAATATATGGTCTCCTAAAGGATTATATCCAAGTAATGACTTATATCCAAGTAATGAAATCTTTCCTGATGATCATCCTTATAAATATCTAATATTAAGATTTAAATTATTCCAAATTGTAGCTGATGATAATTCAACATATGAAAATCCATCATATGTAAATAAATTTACTGGAGCAGAATATTTGCAAGCTATTCCACTAGATAAAAGGGGTAGTGTTAATTTTAATATAAAATACGAAAGGGGATAATAAGATGGATAAAATAAATTTTGAGAATTTACCAAAAACAACTACACCACTTAATGCACAAAATTTAAATAAATTACAAGATAATATAGAAAAAGAGTTAGATAATAAATTAGATAGTGAAAAAAAAGCTACAAGTGAAGAAACAATAGTAGGTACTGATGATACAAAATATACAA
>CANRGL010000024.1 GCA_947630145.1 uncultured Clostridia bacterium
AAAAAAAAAAAAACGCAAGTTTTCATAACAAATTTATTGTTAAATTTTTGTTACACTTTAATGTTATAATTGTTACTATTTATTTATAAAAAAAGCACATATACTTTCTATTGTATATGTACCCATTTACTCTATTTCATTCCTTAATTTATAAAGCATAATTACATTTGGAATTACCATAAGGGCATTTGCAATAGAAGATATACTCCATACTATTTCTATTTTAGTAATTACACCTATAAATACACATATTAAATATATTACCCTATATTTTATTATACTTTTTTTGTTTCCATTTGATAAAAAATTTATTGCAACACTACCATAAAATCCTGAACATGGTATAGTAGATATAGCAAATATAACAATCATAAAAATAAAAATATAATTTCCAAAAGGTAATAATGAAAAAGTATTATTTGCAATCAATGCAGGATTATCAGTAATTGTATACATACCACTTGCAACAAAGAGTATTCCTGTCATTGTACATAATAAAACTGTATCTATAAACACACTAGTAGATGAAATTATTGATTGTTTTTTTATGTCTTTCTCTTTTACTGAAACATCAAAAATAGGTGAAGTCCCAAGACCTGCTTCATTTGTAAATAATCCTTTTGAAAGTCCTGTACTCATAGCTTTTATCATATAACCTCCAAAAAATCCACCAACACATGAATGTACGTTAAAAGCTTCTTTAACAATTAAATAAATACTTGAAATTATATTATTTCTAAATATATACATCAAAATTATACATGATAAAATATATACTATGGTAGCAATAGGTATAAGTACACTACTTATATTAGATATTCTTTTTTCATTTCCAATAAGAGTATATGCGCATGGAATAACTATAAATATTGCAAGTAAAAATATATTTACATTAAAATTCGAAGTAATACTAGAAGAAATAGCATTTGATTGTATCATTGCACCCATACCCAGTGTAGTGCATATTAAAAATATAGAAAATATATTAGCCAAAATAGGCTTTTTTAATTTATCTTTTAGTACATACATTGCTCCTCCAATATATTTTCCATTATTATCTTTTTTCCTATATTTAAGTACAATATATGTTTCAGCATATTTTGTAGCTATTGCTAACACACCTGATATAAATATCCAAAAAATACTGCCAACTCCTCCAATTATTATTGCCGTAGCAACTCCAATTATATTTCCTGTGCCAAGTGTAGAAGCAAGAACAGCCATCAAAGATTTAAAAGAACTAATTCCCTCTTTTGAATTTTTTTTATCGCTTTTTAACATTGATTTTAGCCCTTTAATTATATTTTTTTGAGGGAGTTTAAGTTTTAACGTAAAATATACATGAAAACTCATTAATATTATAACAAGTGGAATACCACATACAATATTTTCTAATTTAAATATAACATCAATCATTATATCACCATTAGTAATACTTATGCTAGCATTTAAAATATTTGACAAAATCTTAAGTTTATTATATAATTAAATTATGTAATTTTACATTCCAAGAAAATTTTTAAGGAGAGAGTTTTATATGTCAACAGCAAACATTAAAGAAGAACGTCTACTTTGTTTTATAGATGGTGAACCCTATCTATTTAACACTATTAAGCGAAAGTTTTTCAAATTAAATCTGGATTATAACACTTATTTGGAACTTATAAAAAAAGAAGTAAGTACTTTGGATAAAAGACCACGAATGAGTATAATCTGGAAAATTTTAGCTACAAAAATAAATTGTTGCACTAGATATTGCTATAATATTAATCAACATACGCAGGATATGAATGCTGACTGTTTTGAAAACAGACTAACAAGAGATATAACAAAATATCTTGACACAATATTTAGTAGAGGAATATCTGATGAAGAAAAAGAAAGATTAAAGAAATATCGAGAAAATTATTCTCCATATTATTACAGCAGTTCTAATAATTATGTACGACAAATTTATAGAGCAAAATTAAATGCCAGAAAACTAGGCCAAAAAGTTTATTGAACAATTTATTAATAAAGAAAAAAGACTGATTAAAGCCTTTTTTCTTTATTTTTTATTATTGAACTTTTTTTGATAGTTTTTTTATTTTACTTACTATTATAGTTACATCATCATTTAAAATATTTTTATTTTCTTTTAATACAACTTTATATAGTTCATCTACTAAAGTTTTTGAACTTTTATTTATATCTAAATTTTTTAAATAACTAACAAAATAATTATCAGTAGTATTAGTATCATCACTAACAACTCCATCACTTATTTGAACTACAATATCTTTATCAGAAAGTTTTTTAGCAATTGGAACATAATCAATATCTTCTGATATTCCAACAGGTATAGTAGAATTTTTAATAGTTATTACTTTTTTATCATGAAGAATATATGTTGGTGCAGATCCAAGTTTTATATACTTAGATTCACCTGTTCTTAAATCTACTATCATAGTATCTAAAGTAGAAAAATTACTATCATCTGATTTTAATTTTAATACCCCATTTATAATTTCAATAGCACTTGATTCATTAAATCCACCATCTAATAGTCTTTCTAACATATCAATTACTGTACTAGAAGCTTTAAGTGCCTGTTTTCCATTTCCCTGTCCATCAGAAATAACACTAATATTTTTTAAATCATCTAATTCATCAATTAAATATGCATCACCTGATACTGTTTCACCATTTTTAGGAAATTGTATAACACTACTTTGTACTTCAAAATCTGGAATTGATATAAGTTTTATTCTTGATTTTTCGCTCTTACTACTATTTAAAATTAGTTTTATAGTCATTGGTCTTTCTAATATATTACTTACAATTTCAACAAGTTCTTTTTTTTGTTTATCTATGTTATTTAATATATTAGTTACGAAGGTATATTCTATATATGAACTTTCTTCTTTAAATTCATCTTCATAAACTATATATCCATAAAATTTTAATTCATCTCTTAATTTTTCTTGTTTTTTATCTACTTTTATAATATCATTTTTTATATTTTTTGATATATTAGATAATATCTTAGATACTTCTTTATACTGCTTAGATAATTTTTCACTATTTTCCTTTTCTTTTTCTTTTAAAATTCTCATTAATTTCATACTATTATATATTTCGTATATATCTTCTATTATATTATCGGAAAATTCACAATCAAAATCTAACATATCTTTACTAATAACTTCATTATTTTCAAGCTTATTAGAAATATAATCAACCTTTAAATCAAGTGATTTATCATCTAAACATTTTTTTATTTTTTCACAGCCAAGACATTTTTCATTAATAGTATTTTGTATATATTTTTTTATAACCTCTCTTGTTTCATTTTTATCTTCTTCATTTATATCAACAACTATACTAGCAATACTATCAAAAACATCTGATACTGCTCCAATTTTTTCTTTTACACTAGCTCCAAGCATATTTTGAGATGTATTATCTAAAGTTTTATTTTTATTAAATATATTCTCTATTTTCACTTCTAATACTTTAGGCATAAATAGTAAAGCTACAGAAGCAATTACAAGCTCACTTACTCTCATAGTAAGTTCAGAAAATCCATTAGCATAATATGCTATATATATATTTCCTATTATAAATCCAATAACAACACCTAATTTTCCAACTTTACTAAGAATTCCTGAAATAAATCCACTAAATGCAAGTGCTACTACATATGTCATATTTATATTTGTAATTAATGTTAACATTAATCCTATAATAAGTCCTGCAGCTGTACCTGAAAGCCATCCACTTTTCCAACCAAATATTAATATTAAAATCAATATTAATACATTAAATATGGAAAATTGAAAAATAGTTATATCTTTTAAAATTGTAAGTGCAAGTGCTACCACAACTAGCATTGCAATACTTTCTTCCTTTGAAAAAATATAATTTTTCGTTATATTTGTAAGTACATACATTCCTGCAACAAATACAAAGTAAAGTATAGCTGCAACTGCTATATTACTTAACATTAAGAAAAAGTCAGTAAATATAGTACCTGTTATAAAGTTATAAACAACTTCAACTAAAGTAAGTGATATCATAAATTTTATAAAAACACTAAACTTTTTGCTAACACCTTCTATATTTATTATTACTGTAAGAAGTGTAAATACTATAAAAAACGAAATTAACTTTATCAAAATTCCAATCGATATAGTATGTATAGCAAGTCCTATAACAGAAGAAATTAATACTAATATAAGTGGTACATTAAATACACTAGCAACTCCAAAAAGCACAACCGAAAATGGAGAATACCCCCCCATAAAAGAAGTATTTGCCATTGAAAAAGAAAGAATTATAAATATTAAATTTTTTAAATTAATAAATTTTTTTAATGTATTAAAAACCACAGAAAACTTTTGAACTATATTGTTAGTTTTTACATAACTACTATTTGAAACCATTTTATATCCACCTCATTTGTTTTGTTTTATACTACTTATTTTACACTATTTATTAAAAGATTTTTGTCGTAATTTAATTTTATTATTAAATTTTTATTAAATATACATCAAAATGACTTTAAATAAAAATCACTTTGATGTATTTACTAGTTATTATACATTTTCATCTTCTGTTTGATTTTCTAATAAATCTTCTTCCTTTTTTAAGTCTTCTATATTTTCTTCTTCTTTTTTCTCTTCTTTATTATCTTCTTTTTCTTCTACTTTTTCTACTGTATCATTATTAGTATCTTCTTCAGTTGTTATTTCATCTACTATATCATCAGAAATATCACTTATTTCTGATTTTATTTTTTGCTCTAAAATATCTTTTACCTTATCTGATTTTGTAATTTCTAAAGCCCTACTTGCAATAAATCTTTCTAATTCTTCTTCGTCTATTTCATCGCTTGTTACAAGTCTAGAATATTCCAAATATTCATCTTCTGTCTTTATAGTTCTATGTACATCATTTACCATTGTTTTTATTTTCATATCGTAAATATCTTTGTAAATTTTTAAATAATCTTTAAGACTTATTACTTCTTTTTCTAAGCTTTCATCATATATACCTTGTATTTTTTCAAATATTTTATCTATTATTTTAAAATATCTATAAGAATTTTTACATATATTAATTATTAAGTTATATTCATACATATGTCTATCAATATCAGACTCAATACCTTTTATCATAGTTTCAATAACAAACTCAATAAGTTCTCTTTCATCTGATGGAAGTTTTGATATATCATAATTATCATTGATATAACTTACGTAATCATCAATATTTGAAAATAAAGATTTATATAAATCTTCTGTATACTCTTCTGTTTGAATTTTTGTATCAATATCTTCAGCAGATTTAATAACTTTATTATATCTTTGTGACTTTCCTTCATCTTTGATATTTTGTTTTACTTCATCTATTGCAGATGAAATAGCAAAAAGTCCAAATTTTATATCCTCTCTTGATCTAAATTTAGCTCTTGTAATTCTGTCATATTCCATTTCAAGAAAAGACTTTTGTAATTCTAGTCTATCTAATTTATCAGTAGAATTTATTTTCTCAAGTATTTCACTTGGATAAGATAGTTTTAACTCATACATTTCTCTTTGCATTATATCATATTGATATTTTACAAAAACAATTTCTCTTAATATATTTTCTTGGTAAACTTTTTGATCTTCTCCTTCTGTTTTTCGTATAACACTTAAATGTTCATCTATTGCTCTATTCATTTTACTCATATTAACTGCTATAACTACACTCTGTATTACTCTATCGAAAAGATTTATTTTCTTCTTGGAACTAACAACTATATCAGCCATCTATTAATCCTCTCCTTATTAAAATCTATTTATATGTTATATTATTTTTCATTAGTTTACTACTTATATTATACAATGTTTTTATATAATTTCAAGTGTTTAATACAAAATTTAATAAATTGTTACAAAAAAGATTACAAATAGAAATTTAATAGTAACAATTATGTATTATTATTAATATTCTGGGATTTTATATAGTGCTATCTTTTCTACAAATACTAGAATAATTACAATACTTACAATATTTTGTCTTTCTATTTGGTCTAATTTTAACTACACCATTTATTATTTCATTACCTATATCCTTTAATATATTTTTGGTATCAATAAATAATCTATTATATTCATCAATATTTAATGCTTTATCAGTATTTTCTTTATTTAAGCTATTCTTAGAAATCTCAATTAATCTATCATCTGTATTAAGCTTATTATCCATTTTTTCTATAATTTTTACATCCTTTAAGAAAATTCCTCTCATTCTTAAAGCCTTTATAGTTTCTTTTTTTATTTTTTCTTCATCATTTATATAATCACTTAAATTTATTAATTTATCTGACAAATTAAAATACAACATTCCTGCTGGTAATATTTGTTCTACATTCTCATCAGTCTTATTTACATTTTCAATAAAAGATGCAAGATAAGTTATAAGCTGAAGAGAAATTCCTTCTTTAATATCATCTAATTTTAATTCCTTTTTACTTGATTTATAATCTATAACTCTAACATACATTTTATCTTCTAATTTTAGCACATCAACTCTATCTATCTTTCCTATTATATTCATTGTTCTTTTTTCATCAATTTGTATTTTTATTGGTGCAAATATTTTCCCATCTTTAAATTCTATTTCATATCCATATGGTACAAACTCACTTTGATTAAAACTTTTTGCTATTACAATAACAACTTTCTTCATGGTATTAATTAATTTTTCTTTTAATATTTCATATTTTATACTCTGTTTTTTGTTTGAAAGATTTAAATCAAGTTTTTTTTCTATAATGCAATATAACTTTTCTTCCCATGAATTATCTTTTAATAATTCATGCCAGAAAATATTATTACAAAATAAATATTTAGAAAATTCTTCTAACACTTCATGCATAAAGCTTCCAATATCTAAACTTGATATTTCAAATTCTTTTCTTGGCTCTATTTTTAATAAATATTTCATATAATATGAAAATGGACATTTTTTAAAAAGTTCTAGTTTTGATACACTTGTATTAAAGTTATCATTATATAAAAGGTTTAAGGTTTCTTCTTTTAAATTATCATCATTTTTTTTATATTTAAATAAATCATTATATAATTTATTTTCTTTTATATATTCATATATACTAATTACTTGTTCTAAATTTTTTTCATTATTTATATTTTCTAACATATACTCTAATATTTCATTTCTTGAATATATATCTTCTATGTTTTTATTTTGACTACTATTTATAATTTTACTTGTAATATTTACATTAACTACTTTTTTTATATCATTTACAAGATCAGACATTCTAAGAGACTTTCCAGAATAATCAGATGTTGGAATAGTTATATATAAACTATCAGTAATACTATTTAATGTCTGATATATATTGTATATAGACATATTTTGTTTTGATACAGTTGTCTTTTTTAAACTAATATTATTTTTATTTAAATCATCTAATTGTTCATCACTAAAAAGTATATCTTCATCTGCAAGTTTAGGGAAACATCCTTCATTTACACCAATAAAAAATGCTACTTTTGATTCTTTCATCTTAGCAAGATTTATGTCTAAAAGATTTACAGAGTCTAGAACAGGTAAAATAGATTTTACTGTTGTATCTTTTATTTGCATATTAAATACATATATAAATTTATCTAATGATATTTCATCTTTATATATTTTTGAAATTGAATTAAAAATTTCACATATTTTATCCCATACTTGCTTTTCTTTTGCAATATTTGAAATATCAAATTCATTTGAATTTTCTTCTATTAAAGATATTGCATTACTATATTTTTCAAATATACCATATTTAATTAGATGATCATATATATTTTTTATATAGTAGTTTGCACTCTCATTTTTTTCAATATTTATATTATACATATCTAGTATTTTTTCTCTAATATTATTTAATTTTTCTAAATCATAAATATACTCACTTGATTTTTCATTGTTTATATAAAATGGTTTAGTAAGATAATACTCATTTATATTAAATTCTAATATATAGTTTTCAAATTCGTATATATCTTGTTGGTCTATATCAGAAAGTCCAAGTTTTAAAATATCAATTAAAGTATCCATTGTTATGCCATATTCTAATATATCTAAATATTTAAGTATATAAAGAGTTAATTTAGAAAATTTTATATTATCTTCACTATTAATATATATAGGTATCTTTGTGTCAAAAAATATTCTTGTAACTATATCTTTATATTTATCTACATCACTTGTATATATATCAAAATCTTTATACCTATATCCTTGTCTTATTTTTTTATTTATTATATTAGAAATATCTAAAATTTCCTCAAAAGCATTTGAATATAAATTAATGTTTATATTATCACAATCTTTTTTTTCTACACTATTATTTACAAATATATTATCAGATAAATACATTAAATCATCTTTTTGCTTTATATGTTTTATATACATTATTTTATTATCAACATTAACACAACAATTATTTGCTATATTTAATAATTTTAGATAAGTTAAATTAGGTACTTCAAAAATCTCATTTGTGTTATTAGCATATATATCTTCTAACTTTTCTATATCTGAACAAATAGTTATACTTACATTTTTACTATGTTTTATAAATGCCTTTATTAATTTAAATTCTTCCTCAGTAAAATTGTTATATGAATCAAAATATATATTAGTATTAGATAAGTCAATTGCATCAATATTATTTAAAAAAATTTCTATTTCATCAACACTATCAACAAATTTATCATTAACTTTATCAATATATAAATTATATATATATATTATTTCCTTTAATTTTTCATAAGTTATCCTGTTTTTTATATCAATTTTATCTATATCATTTATATTAAGTCCTGATTTTCTTAATAGGTCAATGTATATATATATTAACTCTAAAAATCCTTCCTTTTTACTAACATTTTTAAATATATTAAACTTATCAGAATATTTTAGTATAACATCTGCTAATATCATTTTTTTATCTTGTTTAGATATATATTTTTCATCATTATTAAGACCTAATTTTTTTATATTATTTTTTACATACTCATTTATTGTAGTTATATTAACCCCAATTATTCCGTCTGTTTTCAATACATTTATATAATTATCTTCTGTTTCTTTTCTTAATTGTGATGGTACAAAAAGAATTACATCTTTTTTCTCTTTTACATCTTCATTAATTTTTTTATATATATAACTACTTTTTCCTGTTTTTGGTTTTCCTAAAATAATATTTAAAGACATATATACCTCTTTCTTCTTAATATTTATTTTCTTAATTTTCTTTAATATCTTTACCTTCTTCAAAATCACTTACTAGCAATTGTTCATCTTTAATTTTTATTTCATCAAATTTTGGAAGTTGTTCAATACTTTCAATTCCACATGATTTTAAAAATTCATTTGTAATAGCATATGCTGCAGGACGGCCAGGAAGATTAAGTCTTGCCACTTCCTCTACAAGTCCACATTCTAAAAGCCTGTTTACAGCAAAATCACTATTTACTCCTCTTATTGACTCAATTTCAGATTTTGTAATTTTAGGATTATATGCTATTATACTTAATACTTCTAAAGTAGCAGTTGATAAATTCTGCCTTTTTGTGTTTTCAACAAACTTATTTACATATTTATAATAATCTTTATTTGTGACAAGTTGATACATATCTTTTACTTTAACTAATCTTATTCCACAGTTTTGGCTATATTTTTCTTTTATATTTATTATTGCTTGTTCAATTTCATCTTTGTTTTTTTCTAATGTTTTAGATAATTCATCAATAGAGATTTCTCTACCTAATGCAAATAATATTGCTTCTAGTATATTTTCTAAATTTTCCATAATACATTTAACTCCTTTTTTGTTTACACAAATTATATCAGAAAATATATTTTTTTTAAAGTAAAAAAAAAATAAAAAGAGTAAAATGTCAAATTTTACATTTTACTCTTTTTACTTTTACCAGGTTAATTTAAAACCTAACGAAATTAAAACCTCCATCATTATGATAATTATACTTGGGAGTATATACAATCATAGCATCACCTACTACAGCAACATATACAATCTCACAGTATTTGTTTTTTACTTTTACAATCATATCGGCTGTAACCCCTTTATACCCCGCGTTGTTCATAGCCTTTGCAACAAATTCTTTTTCTTTTTTTTCAAACATTGTTTTTTAACTCCTTATTTTTTAATTTTGAAAAAATAAATTTCTTTTGGAACGTCAGGCGCTTGGTAATAACAATTACCTGTTATAAATTCTTTTGCTGAAAAAAGCCTTGCAAAAGTGTTAGTTGTAATAATAAAAGAAATACCACAACCATATGGATAAACTACATCTGGAAATCTGAAAAAAGGTAGTAAACCATTATTTGGATTTACAAAATCAGGTTGCCAATTATCTTCTATAAGAGCCTTCAGCACTTCTTTGTCGACGTAAACCCATGCGTCTTTTTTTTCCTTTAAATTAGAAAGAAAATCAATAATGCCTTTTTCATCTAAATATGTAAATTCAATTTTCAATTTTTGATCCTCCTTTATATTTATTAAAATATTAAATGAAAATGATTTACAAAAATATTATATCACATAATTTATATTATGTCAAGTTTTGTTTAATAAGCAACAATATTATATGCTAAAAAAGCAAATTTTACCTTTCCATTTTTTATCATTTATTTTTTACTTTTTAATTTTTCATATCTTTCTTTAGTTGCAAGTCCTCCTTTCATATGTCCATTTTCCTTGTTTACAGCTAATACTTTATTTGCTTTTAAGTATAAATTTAAATCTATATCTTTTAATTTGTCCTTTAAATATATATGAACACTAGATTTACTAATACCTAAAGCTTTTGCGGTCTGCCGAACAGTACTGTTATTTTTTACATAGTACTCTGCTACTTTTACGACTTTTTCATTAATAGTTCTTTTCATAATATTTCTCCTTAAATAAATTATTATTTAATATATATGAATATATTAGAGACATATTTTACCATAATTTTTTAAAATTATCAAGTAAAATTAATATAAGTGTTGTAAAGTATAAAAAATTATGATATACTTGTGGTTGTATATGTTAAATATGTACTTTTTGCATATATTTATATTTAGGAGTTGATAAAATTTATGCTATGTTCTGTATGTAAAAAAAATATGGCAGTTGTATTTATAAATAATCTTGATAAAGAAGGAAAGCCAACAGGTAAAGTAAAAGGTCTTTGCTTAGAGTGTGCTAAAAAACAAGGAATCGATCCTTTATCTAATATTGTAAAAGAAATCTCTAATATGTCTGATGAAGAAATGGAAGAAATGTCTAATCAATTTAGCGAAATGTTTAATAATATGGGTGGTATGGAACCAATAGATATGGAAGAAAATTTAAATAATGATGATCCTGGAAATGAAAATAAAAATAATTTTTTCAACATATCAAATATGTTTAATATGAATCCATTTGGTAATAAAGATAAAAAAGATTCAGACAAAGATGATAATAGTAAATCTAAAAAGAAGAAAAATAAAAAAACAAAATATTTAGATACATTTGGAGAGAATTTAACTGAAAAAGCAAGACAAGGAAAAATTGATAAGGTTATTGGTAGAGATAAAGAACTTCAAAGAATGATACAAATATTAAATAGAAGAAGTAAAAATAACCCTGCTTTAATTGGAGAACCTGGAGTAGGTAAAACTGCTATTGTAAATGCACTTGCTATTGCAATAGCTCAAGGTGAAGTACCAGGTAAACTTATTGGTAAAGAATTATATCTTGTTGATATGACATCTCTTGTAGCAGGTACTCAATTTAGAGGTCAATTTGAATCTAGAATTAAAGGTATGATTGATGAATGTAAATCACTTGGAAATATTATACTTGCAATTGATGAAGTACATAATATTGTAGGTGGTCTTGAACATGATAATTCAATGAATGCTGCAAATATGCTAAAACCTGCTCTAGCCAATGGTACTGTTCAATTAATTGGTGCTACTACTTTAAAAGAGTATAGAAAGTATATTGAAAAAGATAGTGCTTTAGAAAGACGTTTTCAACCAATAATTGTCGATGAACCTACACCAGAGGAATGCTATAATATATTAAAAGGTACAAAAGAATACTATGAATCTTTTCATAAAGTTACAATACCAGATGAGATATTAAAAGATGTAGTTGAACTTTCAGATAAATATATACATGATAGATTTTTACCAGATAAAGCTATAGATTTACTTGATGAAGCTTGTGCTAGAGTTAATCTTGATGATATAAACCTAGCAAAAATAGAAAAACTAGAAAAACAAATCGCTGATATTGTAGAAGAAGAAAAAGAAATTGAAAAAGAAATTGAAAATAAAGATAATTCTTCTAAAGAAGATACTTCAACAGATATTTCATCTTTTGAAAAATCTGCAAGACTTAAAGCTGATAAATGCAAATTAGAAATGGAACTTTCAAAATTGCAAAAAAAATTAAAACCAAGAGTTGTTTGTTTTGATAATTTAGCCTCAGTTATAGAACTTTGGACAAAAATTCCTGTTACAAGAATAAAAACTGCTGAAACTGAAAAGTTGTTAAATTTAAAAGAAAGTTTATCTAAAAAAATAATAGGTCAAGATACTGCAATAGAAGCTGTATCAAATGCAATTCTTAGAAAACGTGCAAATATTCGTAATATTGAACGTCCTCCATCATTTATCTTCGTAGGTCCAACAGGTGTTGGAAAAACAGCTTTAGTAAAAGCTCTAGCATATGAATTATTTGATAACGAGGAAGCAGTAATAAAACTTGATATGTCTGAATATATGGAAGAACATAGTGTTTCTAAACTAATAGGTTCTCCTCCAGGCTATGTAGGATATGATGAAGCTGGAATGCTTACTGAAAAAGTTAGACGTAATCCATATAGTATAGTTTTATTTGATGAAATAGAAAAAGCTCATAAAAGTATATATAACATACTACTACAAATATTAGATGATGGAAAACTTACTGATTCACAAGGAAAAAGTGTTTCATTTAAACATACAATTATTATTCTTACTTCAAATCTTGGAACTAACTTTAAAAATGAAGGTTATGGTTTTGCTAATTTTGATATTGCAGAAAACATGCTACAAAATAACGCAAATGCTGCATTAAAAGAATTCTTTTCACCAGAATTTTTAAATAGAATTGACGATATTATTGTATTTAATAAACTTTCTTTTGAAAGTATAGTTGTAATATCTAAAATATTAATTAAACAGCTACAAGAAGAAACAAAGAAAAGACATATTAACTTTGATTTTAATGAAAATGTTACAAACTTTATTGCAAAAAAAGGATACAATGATAAGTTTGGTGCAAGGCCACTAAAAAGAGCTATTCAAAAATATATCGAGGATTTACTTGCTACTAAATTTATAAAAGGTGAAATTATTCAAGATAAAAAATATATTTTAGATGTTGAAAATGATAACATTATAATTAAAGATGATAAAGGGCGCCAAAACTAATTGGCGTCCCTTTAAATTAGTCTGGTACAACTACATAAGCAGTTTTTCCAGAACTGAACTTTGCAAAATACATTCTGTATTTGCAAAACCGAGGAGTTACCTCCTCTGTTTTCGAGATTACAGTACCTATAAATTCTTTACCAAGATGATTATACAAGTTTTTCCCAATACGGTAAAGAACTTTATCTGCAGGAACAATTTCGGCCTCAACGGTTGAAAAGCCTTTGCCATAAGGAAAGATATCCTTTATCTTCTTCCAAATAACATCAGGGCTACATGCTTTGAAGGCCCTTAATACTAATTTTGGATTTTTGGGATTTCCTACGCAGACTTTTTCAGGTGTTACCTCTGATTCAAAACTAACAACTAGCATTTTATTTAGCTCCCCCTAAAAATAATTATTTTAGAAAAAATACATTTTCTACATATAATTATATCATTTTTCTGAACAGTTGTCAATATTTTTTTGAACATTTGTCAAATTAACTTTCTAAATCTTCAATTATAAGATTAAGATCTTCTTTGCTATCTGCCTTAATCCCCTCATTTAATTCTTCTAACATTTCAGGATTTAAAGTTTGAGTGTCTACTTCTAATTTTTTATATAACATCGTAGCAGTTTCATCTACTATATTATATATCACAACTTCTTTATCTTCTAATTTTACTAAAAAATGATTAGGACAGTTTTGCTCTATTTTCCTACTATATACTATTCTATCTTCACTTTCATCAACTATCTCATATATATTCCCCATATCTTTTTGCTTTTGATTTTCCTCTTCTTTTACTTTATCTATATTACTACCATATGCTATATTTTTATTTTCAATAATATGTCCACATCTTGTATATTCATCTTTATATATTACCTCTATATCATATGTTTTTGTACTAACAGAAGTAGTTGTATCCTCGTTTTCTTCGCTTATCTGATCTGCCATATTTTTATTGTAATCTACCAAATCATTATTATTCTTAGTATATTTAAAACCTAAGTATATACCAACGGATAGAGATATAACGAGTATTGAAAGAACTAAAAAGCTATACCAAATATTTTTTTTCATATAAATCACCTTTGCTAATATAATCTGTAGATTTTAGAAAAATATACCATTTTTAAATGTTAATTTTAACAGAACCACATTTTTCCGTAATCTTTACTGTTATATTATGTTTTAATAATGTATTTAGTGTCTCTTGAGCAGGATGATTATATACTTTCTTTTTTGATGATATTATAGCCATTTTTATATTAAATTTATTTAAAAAATTATCTAAAGTAGATGTCTTTGATCCGATGATGTCCAACTTGATAGGAATCTATATCATATATATTAATATTATTATTTTTTAATATATTTTCTTCTGTACTTTTTGTTGCATCTCCCATAAACATAAAATTTTTATTACTTACAGAAATAATGCTCACTATACTATTAGCATTTGCAACATCTTCATCTTTAATCTTAAAGTTTATACTTGGACTAATTATTTTTATTTTTATATTCCCTATTTCAATATCTTCGTCTTTTGTTACCTCAAGTTTGGAAATATTATTTTTATTTAAAATATTCATAATTTCAATATACTCTTTTTGTTCTTCTTTTGGTCTTGCATATATTACTTTTTTTATTTTTATATTATTTAACAAATAATCATTAATTCCATTTATGTGATCTGTATGAAAATGAGTAAGTATAACTGCATCTATTTTTTTTATATTCTTTTTTGTTAAAAAATTTACTAAAATATTTGATGCAAGGTTCTCAGTTGTAGATCCCATATCTACAATTACATTTTTCTTTTTATAATGAATTAGCGCCATATTTCCTTGCTCTACATTAAAATATATAACATAGTTATTTACGTAGTTAAAATATATATAACTAAATAATATATATATTACACACACAATAATTACAATTTTTATAACTATTTTCATATATTTTTTATACCTTTTATTTGTATAAAATAATATATATTTTTTTATATTAAATATTACAATTATAAAATAATATGTTAATATACTAAAAATATCTGGAGTTGCCAATTTTAAATTTAACCATTCATATTTTGAAAAAAAATTTGCTAAATATATTATTACTTTAAGTACTAAAAAAGAGGTATTTGCAAGAATTTCTGATAAACATGGTACATATGATAACATTACTGTTAAAAATCCAATTACACAAAAAATACTATCTATATATGAGATTACTATATTAGATAAAAATGAGATTAAATAAAATGAATTAAAAAAATATATTTGAATTGGAAATAACAAAATTTGAACAGATAGTGTAAATGAAAAAGGATATATAATTAAATACAAAAATTTATATATTATTTTTTTTAATTTTTTAGGTTTCATGTATTTTATATTTAATATCCCCTTTAAAAAATTATCAAGTAAACTAAAAATTTGATTTTGAAATATTATTATGGATAATACTGATAAATACGACATTATCATACCAATATTAAATATACAATATGGATTATATATGACCATGACTAAAAATGTAAAAAATATTTTTAAATATACATTTATTTTATTTTCTTTATATTTATACATATTAGTTATTACTAAGAAAATACTAGCCCTTATTATAGAAAGTTCAAATGAACAAAAAATACAAAATATAGATGAAACTGTAATGGTAAAAATAACTGATATCGTTTTATTTAATTTTTTACATATATATGAAACAATCATCATTAACATTGCAATATTAGAGCCTGATACTGCAAGTAAATGAGTAAGTCCACTTTTTTCAAAATCATCTTGTATATTCTTTTCTAAAAATCTGTCATCTCCATATAACATACTTTTAAAAAGATTACTTTGAGTATTTGGCATAATATTATCTAATCTATTAGATATTTTTTCTTTTATGTTATATATTTTTTTTATTAATAAATTACCTGCTTTTACATCTACTAATTTTATATCATAAGTTGTAATTGTACCTATAATGTTTTTAGAATTTAAATATTTTTTATAATCAAATTCATATGGATTACCAAGTTTTTCTGGAATTTTTATTTTGCCTCTAAATGATATTACATCTCCATATTTATAACTACTATATTTTTTTATATCATTTTGATTTTTTGAATATTTATTGTTATAAACATTTAAAATAAATTTATCATTGTTATATTTTACTAAATATGAAATTTTATCTTCTTCTATTTTTTCTAAATTTTGAACAATTACTTCCATTCTAGTGGTATTTTCAGAAGAATTATATTTATAATTAAATTTATATAATTTTATAGAAAAACTTAACAAGAAAATTAAAATTATAAAAAATGTTGATAATATTTTATGAGATTTTACGTAAATATATAGCTTTTTCATATCTTTTTTTATTTTTTATATTTTGCCTCCTTATTTTGTAATTTATTTAATTATATCATTGTTACATTATTATATAAACAAATTCAAACACAATTTTATGGTCTAGTTTTGTCGATAAAAAAACACATACATTAGTTAATACTTATACTAATGTACATGTAGTCATATTATTCCTTGTTATTTTTTATTTTTAATATTTCTTTTTCATCTAATCCTGTAATATCTTTTATTTTTTGGATGGACATTTTCTCATTTAGTAACTTTTTTGCTATATCAAGTTTTGTGTCTTTTTTTCCAATAGCAATTCCTTTTTTCTCTCCAATAGCAATTCCTTTTTTGGTAGCACTTGATATTGATGAGTCATAATCTAGTCTCCATTT
>CANRGL010000025.1 GCA_947630145.1 uncultured Clostridia bacterium
TTGTATATTTTGTATCATCAGTACCTACTATTGTTTCTTCACTTGTAGCTTTTTTTTCACTATCTAATTTATTATCTGACACATTTTTTAATGTTGTATCTATTGCCTTAGATAGATTTTCAAAATATTTTGGCGTATCTTTTAAGAATCCATTCTCGCTTGGGAATGGAAATTTAAAGTTATCTGTATAATTTTCATCTTCCATTAAAATTCCTCCCACTTTTTTATAGAATTATACTTTTCTTCAGTATAATCATTAAATCTTTCTGTACTATAATCTTTATATCTATATGCTTTTGTTATACCACTAGCTTTTATCTTCAACTTAAACTTTGAATTTGTATAAATTTTAGATGGCTCTAACACAACTTCCATTATTTTCATAATAAATTCCATTCCTTTATATCTTCGCTATAACTAATTTATACTCATAATCAAAAAGTATATGATCAGTGTCAAGTTCAGTGTTTGTAGATAAATTTATTACTATATAGTCCTCATATAAGTTGACGATTATACTGTAACAAGAAAATTCCAAAGGTTTATCTAATGATTCAGACTTAGTAACCATCTTAAATGATAAAGCTCCGTCATCCCACCAACCTTCATTCCCATTTTCAAGTGCTTTTGTTCTACATTGTTTACTAAGTACTATTGTATTCTTTGAATTAAATCCTTCTGGATAATATATTGCATCAGATGAAGCAAAATTTCTAAATTGTTTAGAATCTTCTACTTTTCCATCATACATTATCGAAAATTTACCTTCTATTACTGCAATATTATCTTTTAATAAATAAGCACTACCATCTTTTACACTTGCTAATTCTTTTTTTATCTGTTCTATAACTTCTTGTGTTTCTTTATTTACTTTTGTATATATACTATCAAAATCTAAGAATTTTCTAGTGTCTTTAAACTCCGTTATGCCGTTAGTTCCAGTTTTAAACTGAGCAAATTCAAATTGATATATTGTTCCATCCTCAGTTAAGTCTTGTTGTGTTAATTGTGGATAAGTATTTGTACTCTTTACTATCTTTAGTACTGCCTGTGTAAACTCGCTTTCAGTATTTTCTTTACTTAAATCTATCTCACAAACTAATTTACAATATGCATTATCGTTTCCAGTCGCTAAAGTGTCTTCCCCTTGTATTTCTAAAAATCTTCCTCTTATACAAAAAAATCCATCACTTATCGTGACAGAATTTGTTGAATTACTTAAGTTACACCCTTTTACGACACCACAATTTTTTGCTAGAAATGTATCTATAAATAAAGCAAAACATTCTGAACTAAATAGTTGTTCATCAAAAACATGACCTTTTAACATTAATTTTTCAACTCCTTTTTTATTTTATCTATAAAATTTATTCTTATATTTCCAGTCTTTATACTATAAAATTTGCTACCTTTTTTCATTGAAATAGCAGAAATATAGCTATCAATTATAACATTATTTTTAGTTTTCATTTTTATAGGTGTACCTATTTTCCAATTTTTTATATCAAATAAATTACTTTCATTATTTACATCAAACTGTATTAAATGCTCATAACTATTACTCTTAAACTCATTTAAAGCGGTTTGTTGTGCATCCTCATCTTTTTCAGTATAGATAGTTTTTATAAGACCAATAGCTCTATTTTCATCATTAATATCAGTTGTTGTCGTTCTATTATTTAATAAAAAGTAATTAAATAAGTTATTACTAGTTTTAACAATTACTTTAGCTACTACATTTGTTTCAAATACTTCTGTATAATTAGTAATATCAGTTATTGTAGTATCAATAAGTTGTACTTCTTGCTCTTGCTTCGAAATAGCCATCTTAAGTCTTCCGTTTTCAACTTTAAAGGTATAAACAATATTATAATTTTGACTACAATTTGTTATAAAAGTATGAAAGTTATATATTCCATTTTCAACATTATCTATACTTTTATTAATTTTTGTATGAGTTAATACTTCTACATCTAAATAGTTCATATTTAATAAACTATCATTACTTTTCGTAAACTCATTTTCTATTGTATATTTGATAAAGTCTTCTATTCCTGTAGTTGATATTAATTCTTCATTATTAACTAATATATCTCTATCAAAAAGATTTGTTATATATTTTGCAGTTATAGTATATTTTGTTTCTCCATTATCATTTAGAGGTGCATCTATTATGCCTATATACTTAATTTCTCCATTTTCATTAATAAATATAAAATCTTTATCATTTGCATTCAATTTCTTCATTACAATTAAATTTGATTTTGAATTTGTTTCTTCATCGATATTAATCTCATAGTCCTGTAAATCAGCAACATCTGTTATTTCAAATGAAAAACGGTCTAAAAAATAAGCTACAACTTTGTCAGTTGTAACTTTTTCTTCTTTTATTGTCAATATTTGTATTTTTTCTATTTCTTCTACTTTATTATCTAAAATATCCTTTCCTGTTATTTTTATATCATATATTCCGCCATTTTCTGGTGCTGTGAGGTCTAATTCAAAATATCCAGTATCTTCATTATATATTGCAATATAATTTTCATTATTAAATTCAACTAAAACTTCCATATTACACCACCTTAAATTGCTCTAATATTGAAAGTTTGGCACTTAATACTTCATTATTTGCAGTTAAACGTACTTCTGAAATTCCTTGCGGAAGTTTAAATATATTATTTTTATTTATATCAATATAATCATTTTTAAATAATTTTGTTAATGTTCCATCAGTTTCCTCTTTATATAAGTATGAATTATTATCAGCTGAACTATATAGTAATTTTTCATAAGCTTGTAAAGTAATTGGAATTTTTAAACTATATAATTCTTTTCCATTAGAAAATACTGAAATACAAGGATTAATTAAATATCCATCCATTTCAACTATAATAGGAGCTTCAACATGACCTTGATTATTAAAAACTATATTTCTACTTCCATACGAGGTAAATCTACTAGCCCATCTAAAATTCCATCTTATTTCTCTATCTCTTTTAGTTATTGTATAAATAATATCATTTCTTGAATACCATAATGATAAGCAATCAAATGTTACTGGGGTTATAAGCATACCACTTTCTTTATCTTTTTCAGTCTTTTCTATTGATGCAATTTTTATATCTTTATAATAAGTTACAGGAGATTTTTTTTCAAATGGAACTATATATGCAAATTTTAATTTTTGTGATCGTTCAACAAAATCACAAAAATCTTTAAAATTATCATAATATCTTGTAACTAAACTACCATTAATTAAACCTTTTTCTAAAGTCCTTATATTTTCTATAAATGTATTTCCAAGTAAAAGATAGTCAGTACTATATGAATAACCAAGTCCACTAGGCTCATATAAAAAACAATATTTTTCTCTATCCATTAAATCATATTTTTGCCCTTTTTCATTTTCTAAATAGAATTGTCTTACCATGTTTCACCTCCAAAAAAAGAGCTAAACTTTAATGTTTAACTCTAAATTATCAAAATATTAATTAGACATATTATTGTTATTATTATAAGTATAAAAGATATAATAAGTTTTAATAGTATAAATTGTTCACCTTTATTTTGCATATTATTATTGGTTACATCATATCCTTCTCTAGTCTTTTGTATGTTTGGATCTACTTCATCATTATAAAATGATAATGTAACTTCTAAGCCATAAGTTAATTCTTCAATTACTACTTTTTCAATTTCTTCATAATCTTCATTTTCTTCTATTTCACTATGCTTATATTTACCACCTATAATTTCTATTGAACCATCACATTTTAAATCTTTTCTATTTAACCACTCTGCTATTTCTTCTAAATTCTCTTTTGGTGCATATCCAACATGAAAATAATCATCATTGTATGTTTTCAAATATATTTTTAAGCATTCTTCACCTTTAAATTCATCTCCGACTAATCTTGCTGGCAATTTAACATTTTCGTACTCACTAATATTCAAATCATATTCTATTATTTCTTTATTTGTATATCCACCATATAATGAATCAAAATATTTATTTTTTTTATACTCATTAAGTATAGACTTTATCCCTTTTTGAATATCTTTTCCATCTTCATTCTTAAAAGTAACACCTTTTACTTTAAAATTTATAATATGAATTTGCATATAAAAAAACCTCCTATATTCTATATACAAATTATATCATAAAATATCAAAGTATGTTGTCAAATTTTGTCAAATTATATTAATAAGCACTACCAAACTTTCTATTAATATAATCAAAACACTGTTGTAATCTAGCTTCATCTAATTGATTTACGTTAAAAATAATTTGTGGAGTGGTAAATATATTTCTGCTTTTTTCAATTACTCTATTACTTATATTTCTCATATTCATATCCAATGGTATTTTATTAAATTTACTTAATAAGGTATCACTTAATGAATTAATTTGATTATACATCTTTTTAGAGCCTTTCTCTATTGCAATTTCTCCACCTTCCATTACATAGTCAAATATTTTTCTTGTTTTTTTAGATGGAGAATGTATATCAAAAGCTTTTCTCAAATTACTTAATATGCCATTTGCGATACTACTTGCTTTTGCAAATAAACTTGGTTCCGATTTTTGCATTTCTTCTAACATTGGGCTCATTGCATTTTTCATTGCTTTTCTTGTACCATTTGGCATATTGTCATAACTTGATATTATACTATTTACCATTTTTTGACTTTCATCATCTATTTTCCCACCATACAACTCTGTATCAGATAGCATTCCAATCCAACTTCCCAGTTGTTCTTCTTCTGAATCACTCATATTAGCATATAAGTCTTTCCATAGATTTTTTAATTTTTGATTATGAGCTGCATTTTCACCCTCTATTGCTCCTCTTCTCATATCTTCTGTTGCGTACCAAGAATTATTTATTTCATCTAATCTTTGTGTATGCCTTGTATTTTCATCTTCAACATTACTATTTGTTTCTTTCAGTTTAGCATAAAAGCCATCTTCTTGTTCAGCTCTTTGTGCATAACCATCTGCATAAATTTTACTTACTTGTGCCACTTTCTCATTTGCTTGTAAAATAGCATTATCTTTATCTTGTATAATAGCATTATATTCTTTAGCATATTCTTCATTTTCTAATGTTGCTTTTTCTCCATACCTTTGTTGTAATAAAGCTATTTCTTGAGTTGTTCTGTCATTTATTATTTCTAATTCTTTATCTTTTTGATCCTGAGCTGTCTTTATCCATTCTTGTGATTGTACTTTGTATTCATCTAAACTTCCTTGAAAAGATTGTGCGTTTTGTGTAGCCTGCTGTACTATTGCATTAGAAATATTTTGTTGTATTTCTAATTCTCTATTTTTTAACTCTTTTAACTTTGTAAAATATTCATCAAGTTGCTTAATTTCATTATCAGTATATCCCCTTCTTTCTTCTGATGCTCTTTTACATATTTCAGTTATTCCTTGTTGCACTTCATTCATATTTTCTTGTAGCTGTTGTTGTTCCTCACTTGATGCAAATAACGTAGAATTAAAGCTGTCTAAATGTGAAGTTGCAGTGTCTATACCACTACTAAAATCAGTAGCTCCCTTACCAATATTTTCAAAAGCATTTGTTGTTTCTTCCTCACTTTTTTTAACTGCATAACTTATTGTACCAACAAGACCTATAATAGCAGCACTTGCTAATCCAATCGGGCTAAATATAGCAGATATCCCACTTGCCAATTTATTAACACTTTCATTAGTAGAAGCAGTTCCAGTTTTTAACACACCTATTGCTTGACTAAATTGTCCAAATGTTTTTATAACTTTGCCAACACCAGTTGTTAATTGTCCGACTATTTTAATTGCCGGTCCAGCAGCTGCAACAAACAAACCTATTTTAATAATATTTTCAAGTGTAGCATCATCTAAATCATCTAATTTGTCAACCCACTTATCTATTTTATCTATGAATTTATTTACAGTAGGTAATAGTTTATTGCCTAGATTAGTACCTACATCTTGTAATCTATTTAGTGTAGTTTTTAATTTACTAGCAGTAGTTTGGTATCTCTTACTAGCTTCATTTGTCAATGCATTATTTTCATTCCATGCATTATTACCTATGTCTATGGCATTGTTAAGCAAATCACTAGAATTTGTTAGTGATAAAACTGTATTTGATAATCTAGTTTCAGTCATTCCCATATCATTTAAAATTGATATAGCAGATTTACCATTTCTTTCTGTATCATTCAATCCTTTTAAAAATGCTGATAATGCTTTTACTGCATCATCTTCAAAGGCTTTTTTAAAATCACTTACTGACATATTTGATACTTTTGCGAATGTTTGCAATTTTTTATTACCTGTTTCAACAGAGATTTGTATTTGTTTTAATAATTTACTCATCGCAGAACTTCCAACTTCTGCTTCTAAACCTACACTTGACATAGCAGTTGCTAGAGCCATTATTTGGGATTCTGATAGTCCTGTTAATTCACCAGTAGCAGCTAGTCTTGTTCCCATCTCAACAATATCTCGTTCTGTTGTAGCAAAATTATTACCTAATGCAACTACCGTAGAGCCTAACCTATCATAGTTTTTAGAACTCATATTTGTTACATTTGCGAATTTTGCTAATGCAGTTGCAGCCTCTTCCGCAGATAGGTTTGTTGCATTTCCTAAATCTATCATCACTCTTGTAAATGACAATATATCATCTGTTTTAATACCAAGTTGACCTGCTGCTTCTGCCACTGCTGATATTTCTGTTGTTGACGATGGTATCTCTTTAGCCATATCTCTTATGCCTTGCTTTAAGTTTAACATTTGTTCTGTAGTTCCATCTACTGTTTTTTCAACACCTGTAAAAGCTGTTTCAAAATCTATTGCTGTTTTTGTTGAAGCAACTCCAACTCCTAATACACCTATTGTTAAATTTTTTGTTAGTTTTGTACCTAAAGCATCTAATTTAGAACTTACATTTACTATTTTATTCCCAAATTCTTCAATCTTTTTACCATTCACATTCCAACCATCTTGTTCTAATAAAAGTTTATTTAATTTATTTTGTGTATTAATTATTTCTTTTTGTAAAGCTCTCCAATTTTCTTCTGATATTTTTTTACCATTTGCTTCTGCCTCAATTGCTTGATTTTGTATATCAGTTAATTGTTTTAATTTTTTCTTTGTAGTTTCAATATTTTCATTTAAAACTGTTTGTTTTTGATTTAAAAGTTCTGTGTTTTTAGGGTCTAATTTCAGCAAAGAATTAATTCCTCTTAGTTCTTTGCTCAAACTAGAACTGGTAGAATTAACCTTACTTAATGCTTTTTGAAGACCTGATGTATCTCCACCTATTTCAACTATAATTCCTTTGATATTTCCTGCCATTTTAATTCCACCTCCAAAATTTAAGGAGGCATAACGCCTCCTATGAATTTGCTAACCTATCCCAGTCAGCTTGATTTGCCACTCTATAATTAGTTTTTCTACTTTCATCTTTATCAATAAATGATAATATAATTTTCATAACATCAACATATGAAAGCTTTTTTAAATCACTTAATGATAAACCTACTCTTAAGCATGATGCTATAAAACTATGCTCAGGAAAAGGGTCATAACTGTTATTTGAGTTAGGCAATTTTTCATATTCGTTGATTACTTCTTCATCAACAAAATTTCTCAACCGCAAATTCGGTTACCTCTGTTACCCAGTCGTCATCTATTAATAATCTAGGTATTTCTTTCATAAAATTTTCATAACTCATAAAATTGGTATCATTTGTATATATAAAAATATAAGTAAGTCTTGTTATTGCTTCTACAAATTCATCAACTTCTGATAACAATTCATCTTTTAATTTCTTAATTATCTCAGTTTCATTAACATTTTCTGATTTTAATTTAATAATAGTATCTGTTTGCTTAGCAAAAAATTTTTTTAATATTTGTATATCACTAAATATTCCTCTTTTAAATACTTGCTTATACTGCAAATATGTATAAGCACTACAGTCTATATTGTAGTGCTTATCACAAATTATAATTTCTTTCATTTTAGCCTCCTAAACTGCTGCATCTGCATCTTTTTCATAAACTTTAGTAAAGAAAGTATTATATACAGTTTGATTTTCTTCATTTGGTTCTATATATGCTTTTATTGCTTTATCGGTTGAACGAGGAGACATTGTGATAGGTATAGTATCTGTTCCAACTTCAATATTTTCTTGTTTAGTATTATGCTCGCGAGAAGGTCTAGTTGCTGTACAATCCCAATATACCCATCTTCTTTTTTTAATATCTCCAACTCCTTCAAACATCAAGGCAAATCTTGCTGTTTGATCATCAGCGTTTTCAATAATTGCTCCATTTTTATCTTTTGTTTGTCCTAAAATTTGAGTTAAAAACTCTTCAGGTGTCATTGCTAAAACTAAATCACCTTGATACCCCTGGTTAGAACTTGCCATAAAATAAACAATGTTATCAGCATAAAATGGTGTTGATTCTCCTTGTGGCTCAGGAGCAATTCCTGTAACACCTGGCATTTTAAAAGGTGTGCCATATGTAATTTTTCCACCCTCTTCAGTAATTTTTGCAACATAGCAATTTTCTATACCATATAATACTTTATTTTTTGTTTCACTTGCCATAATAAAAATCCTCCCTTTTAAATTTCAAAATAATAACTTACTTGCCAACATTTTTCATCTGACAAGTAAGTTTCTTCACTTTTATTCCAAGCTAAATCTTTTAAAATTATATCTTCAATTTTATTTTGCTCTTCGATATTTTTAATAATATATGTGTAATCTAATTGAATAGGTATATGCTTTTTATATACAACATTATCTGCCATAAAATTATTAGTTCCCATAGAAATTGCAATTAAATGTGGAGGCTCTGTTGGTAATTCAAATTTGCCATAAGCATAATTAAATCCATTTTCTTCACATTTTTTTCTTAATTCTTCTAAAGTCATACTACCTCCTCCTTATTGCAGTTATAATATTTTGCTCATATAATTTTTTATATTTTTCTTCAATAGGCCTAATATGTGGTATTGCTTTTGTCCTACCACCATTTCTTGTTGCATGACTAAACTCTAACAAATGAGTTAATTGATAATTTGTTTTATTATGAATTTTTATTGTATATCTATGTTTAGATTTTTCCTTTTGCCTTGTCCAACCAGCATAGTAAGGTTTTTCTCTCGTTCCTTTTCCTCTTGGGGAATTTTGTTTTACTTCTTTTACAGCTTCCTTTGTTAATTTATCTGTGACATCAACAACATCATCTTCGATATCTTCAACATAATTCTCTAAATAATCCATAATAGTGGATTTTAAATCTTCAGCTTTAATTGTCTTTGACATTTTTAACTTTCCTCTCGCAAATAAGAATCAATTCATCTACCTCAACTTCTTGTGTCCTAATTATTGAATATGTAGTATTCATATAAATGAGTTCTTCCTGATTATTATAATTTAATCTACTTATCCTTAATCTTAAAGTTGGCTTAAAACCTTGCTCATTTGCCTCATAAAACTCATTTGCATATATATCTTCTATTTTTATAATTGGAACTTCAATTTCTTCAGTATTTGGTATCATTACACCTATATCATTTTTTTTAAAAGTGGTAGATAACAATTTGCAACTCACATCACGCATTATCATCCACCACCTTATAATCTTCACTTAAACTTAAATTAGAACATAGAAGGCTATATGTTTTTTGAGCAAGCTCTTTTTCTTTAATATCTACCATACCAAAATTTGCTTTAACAAACATAATTATAGTAGACTTAATTAAATCATTATTAATCTTTGCTTTTATCCCTTGTCTCTCTAAATCTTCTATTCCTGCTCTAATTAATATTTTTATTTCTTCATCCTTTAATGTGGCAGTTTCAACAATACTTAAACATTGTTTAACTTTTTTTAATAAATCATCCATATAGTCCTCCTATTTTACTCAGCTGGACTTAATGTTAAACCTGTTAAATCCATTTTTTTACTTGTTTCTCCATTTTTTAATGTAATAGTTTGAGTATTAGAATGCAACTGTACTACTAAAATACCATCTTCATCTAATGTTCCTTTGCCTTTTGTCTTTGCTTCTGAAAGTTCCCATTCAATAGTTTCTCCTTTTGTAGCTTCCTCACATTTTAAAGCTAAAAAGTTACCTTTAGCATTCTTACTGAATTTTGGAAAACTTTGAACATATTTTGATGTTCCTGTTATTTTAGTATCATTTAGTTCAATGTCTTGTAATTCACTCACATTTATTCCTAAAACATCTCCAGTTGGTAAATTAATTTTTACAGTTTTAGGGATTACTCCCCTTTTTTTTTAATTCTTACAAATCCATTATATTTTGAAACAGTACCACCTACAATTACATCACCAGAATAAGATATCATACCTTGTTTAAATTTATAATCTTTACTTTCTTGAATTTCTAAATCAGAAAATACTGGTAATTCATATGAAGACAATGCTCCATAAATCATTGTAAAATCTCCACTACCTGTAGTATCTTTTGATAATGATTTACAAGCAGAATTTATAGTATATGGAATTGATAAACCTCCATCTTTATATGCTATTGTTCCTGTTTGTCCATTTCTTGTAATATTATAAACAAATTTTCCATCTGTAGTTTTTACTTTAGAAAATGCTTCTAAGTCTGCTTTTGATAATATTAATTCTTGAACACTTTCAACACTCTCATCACCACCATATGCAAAAACTATTGTGTTTAAAGTATCTTCATCTATTGCCTCAAGTTCAATATCTGATGTTCCAGGCATAACTTTTGTATCTGCTTTTAAAATTCCTTTAACTTGATTTGCTCCACCTTCACCAACAATAACTTGAGCACCTATCTTTTTTCTAATAGCATCTCTAACCCTTTTAATAACTAATGCTTGATATTTAACATTAGGAAGTTTAATAGCTTCTCTTGTAATTTCTGCATAAGCTGTAATTTTTGCTCTACCAGTTTCTACATAATCTGTTTCTATATCTACATCAGTATAATCTCCTGCTTCATCTGTATAGTCGCCTTCTCCATATGATTTTTCAAATGGTACAGAATAACTTTCTCCACCATCCATTGGTATTGAATTTAATTTATCTACAATTCCTGATACTCCTTCAAATGATTCATCTATATCATTTTTATACTTTTTTGGAACAAGAACAGTACCACTTGAAACTTTTGTTGCTCTTTCCTCGGCCTTTACAACTATCTTTTTACCAGCTTTTAAATCAGCTCCTCTTTGTTCTAAAAGTTCCATTTCTTTATCTTCCATCTTTCTTTCCTCCTTATTTTCGTCTTTTCTAATTTCTTTTAGATTTTTTACATCAATATTTCTTTGCTCTAAATTGCCTATTGCATTTCTTAAAAGATTTCTTTCTTCAGTTTCAGAAATATTTCCTTCGTTATTTGAATTTTCTTCATCAGTAATTTCTTCATTTTGCAATTTCTCAATTTCACTTCTAATTTCCTTTAATTCTTCTTCATTAGCCTTATCAATTCTCGCTAATAACTCTTTTTTTCTTTTTTCTAATTCTTCTTTTGACATTTTAATTTCCTCCTTAAAATTTAAATATTTAGCAGTTATACCACCACTTTTATAAAATCTCTATTTTACTTTTACCAGCAAAAAAAGAAGCAGTTATACCACCACTTCTCTTATCAAGATTATAAACTTAATTTTAATTTTAATTTTTCTTTTTCAAGTTTTAATTCCTTATATTTTCTTTTTTCTTCTTCATACTCCTTTTTACTTCTTGCATAAATTTCAGTAGTATCATAAGCTGGAAAATCTACAACTGATACATCATAAAGTTTTGAAATCCTTAAAACAGTTCTTGTATCTGTCTCATAATCCCATTTTCTTTCTGCTACTACAAATGCAAAACTCATTTTATCAAGTAATCCTTCTTTAATCATTTTATAAATATCTTTATTATTAGTTGTATCAATTAATTTTGCTCTTATTTTTAATCCATGATCATCAACATTTAATTCTAAACTTTTATTTCTTGTTCTAGCTAAAATAAATACACTATCATTGTGATTATACTTTAATACACAGTCTTTCATATCAGCACCATCAAAGGCATTTCTATCTATTATCTCTTTACACCATCCCAAGTCTGTAACTTGATTAAAAACAACAGCATATCCTTCAACTATCATTTCTTTGTTTTCTTCATCTTCAATAGCTCTTACTTCTGCTAATCTAAATTCCTTTACCGCTTTTTCCACATTAATCACCTCCCTGATAGTCATCTGCTATCTTACTATTTATATTATTTAAACTTTGTAAAATTTTTGCTCCTTCTTCTCCACCTATTGGAGACATATCTAATACTTCTCTGCCATCATCTTTAGTTAATAAACCTAATGCACCAGCTTCTTTTAATAGATTAATCTTATTCTTTAAAGATGCATATTTTATTCTATTAGTTGTAAACACTATTCTATGTCCTTCTTTTAAAGCTTTATCACTAAATATATTAAAAGAAAAAGCATCCTCATATTGAATCGAATAATTTTCCAAAGTAGATTCATAGAAAGCATTCCATTCTTCTTCTGTAAAATTTCCTCTAACTATATTTTCTGAAACTCCAAAATAATCAAAAATATTATTTTTTACATATGATAATTGGTCCTTATCTAGTGTAATAGGTTTCATATCAACTGGAATAAAATCCGATTTTGCATCCAATCCCGCTATTCCTTTTCCTGTTTCAAAATCCCCAATAAAATCTTGAACAAATTGGTCTCTATTTTCTTTAATGTCTTTATTTTTTAACATAGCATTACCATATTTTAATATACCTTTTATACTCATACTTGTTTTAATAGCATTATCTATTCCCTCGTTTGTGGTATTAGCAGTTTTTATTGCTTGATTCAAAATTTTGTTGCTACCTCCATACAAATCATGGAAACTAAACATTCTTCTTAGATGAATAACTTCACTATATTTTATAAAATAAAAATTACCATTTAAAAATTGAAATTTTATATATATTTCATTTTCATATTCATATAAAGTACATTGATTTGGATTTAGTGGATAAAACCCTCTTATCATACCATCTTTATCAATATCTTTATATATATACATATTGTTATTTGCTAACAATAAAAATGTTATTTTATATAAAAAATCATATTTTGTCATTACAGGATTTGGTTTTGTTTTTAATAAAAAATCGATATTTCCTTGTATATTGTTATAACTACTATTTTGTATATGTTTAGGAATCATTTTAGCTACATGCTTTGAAATTGTATCTATACATTTTATAGCATCTAAACTTTCTTCTATACTTGAGTTATTTGAAAATATAGCATTGTATCCTGACATTAATTGTAAAAAAGCCCCTTTTATTTTTTGAATTTTATTTCCAAAAACAATATTAAATAAACTTCTTTTCTCTTTCTTCATTTTAATCCTCCTGTAATGCTAAATAATCATTATATTTTGCAAATAAAATACAGTAAGCATCTATTAAACTTACTGCACCATCTATTCTTTGTTTTGATTTTTTTCCTTTAATTGGTCTTATATTATCGTTTTTATCTATTTCAATAGATGTATTTAATAAGCACCATTTTAATATAGGATTATTATTGTATACAACTTTCTTTTCTTTTAAATCTGCTTCTAATTGTTTCATAGGATTACTCATAGTTCTTGCCCCTTGTATTACTTGTTCCATTTCGAAACCTACTTCTTTCATTTCATCAATCCAATATTGACTTCCCCATGGATCATATCCAACCCAGTATGCTGATATATCATACTCATTATGCATTTTTAAAAACCAACTTGTTACATCACTATAATTTACTTTTGCGCCTTCACAAATTGTTAACAATCCTCTTTTTTCCCATATATCATACGGTACTTTATCATCTTTAATTTTTTCTTCTACCTTATCTCGTGGAATAAAATATTGTTGTATTACATATTTAATGTGATTTTTCATAATCAATAAAGTTGCACAAGTTAAATCAGTTGTACTACTTAAATCAGCTCCTCCAATTGCATAATTTCCTTTTAAATCTTCTATGTCAAATGTTGTTTCATTATTTACAGTATCAAAATCAAGCCATTTTTCTTCTGTATTACTTCTTATATTGAAGTCTTTGCATAAAATACCTTTTTTACTACTTAAATCATCTTTTGCTCTTTCAACTTGTTCCACAAGATATTTATATTGTTTTATTGTACCTAGGCCAGGATTTGCCTTTTGCCAACACTCAATATCTTTCCATTCTTCCGTTTTATCTAACTCGTATAATATTGGCAAAAAAGAATCATTTTTAATAGTTCCATTTAAAATATTATTAGCATAGTTATATATATCATCAAATATACATTCTCTTACAGTACCAGCAGTCGTAATCATAACAACTAACGGTTGTCTTCTTGATGATGTAGATTGTTTCATAACTTCATAAAGATTTCTGTCTTTAATTGCGTGTAATTCATCTATTATTACCAAATGTGAGTTCAAACCATCTAGTGTATCAGAATCACTTGATAAAGGCTCAAAGCTACTAAAAGTCGTTGGCATATACATATCAGTTCTTCTTTTATTCACCACTGCCCTAATATCAGGAGATTGAGCTCTCATAGAACAAGCACTTTTAAATGCTTTTGAAGCTTGGTCTTTTTTAGTTGCGACAGAATAACATTCTGCAGAACCTTCTCCGTCTGCTATCATCATATATAGTGCGATGGCTGATAACATTGTTGTTTTACCATTTTTTCTTCCAACTAAAAAAATTGTCTCATTAAATCTCCTATATCCTGTATCTCTATATACAAAACCGAATAATGCTTGTAAATATGCTTTTTGAAATAATTCCAATTTAATTGGCTTTCCTATTTCTCCTTCTGACTGTTTACAAAAAGTTTCTATAAATTCAATAGGTCTTTCGCCTTTTTCTTCGTCAAAATAAAATGAAAGACTATCATCATTACTCTCAGACAATAATCTTTCATATATTTTTTTTACTTTTTGACCTACAACTATTTTGCCTAAATTAATTTGAGTCAGGTACTCTTTTATATAGTTCACCTATTACCACTTGCTATAAATTTTAACAAATCTTCTCCTGCACCTTTCTTTTCTTCTTTAGGTAGAAAATCAACAAGTTGCTTTACTATATTAGCGTAGTTCTTTATCATAACATTATAGTTTTTACTTTCAACTGATTCTTTATATCCAAACTGTCCTTTCCCATTCATGTATAATTCTTTTACTCCATATTCTTCTATATGTTTTCTATTATCTTCAAGAGTTACAGACATAAAAGCAAGTTCATTTATTAAATTTTGGACTAATTCTAAAGTATCTTTATCTAGCTGTTTAAAAAGATTTTTAAATTTGTTTTGCTGTTTTTTTATTTTTTTCTTTTTTTCCTCTAATTGTTCTTCAGTCAATTTTTCTTTCTGACTATTCTCTAAAATTGAATTAGAAATTATTTCATCTTCATTCATATCTGCACCTTCTTACCACACCCCTCATGTGTAACTGTTTGAATTTTTCTGAGGCTCACCCACCGTTCTCTCATATTAAGTATTTATTAACATAATAGGGGGCTATTTATAATTAATTGTTACTTCCTTATATAATTTATTATCTATATAATAAGTTTCTGTTATATAATCTACTTGTTTATCCATCATTCTTTGTATTTTTTCTCTATAATATCTAATTTCTTTTTCCTGATTTATAATAATATCTTTATCTTTTAAACATTTACCTTTTTTTCTTTGAACTCTTGCTTTTGCTTGTTCAAATAATTCATCTTCATTCATTCTTAATCAAATCTCCATTCTCATCAAAAATATATTCATCTTTCTCTGCAAAGTGCTCTTTGTTATGGCAGTCTTTACAAAGACTTTCTAAATTATTCATATTAAAAAATACATCATCATCTTCAAAGTTCTTGTCTGTTATATAATCTTTATGATGTACTATATAAGCACTATTGTATATTCCTTTCTTCAAACATCTTTCACAAAATGGATTTAATAATATTTTTTGATGTCTTAACTTTTGCCATCGTTTGCTCTTATACTTCTTAGCAATTTCAGGATTATCTCTGTATGTCATTACTTTGTTTTATTTATAGTCTTTTTAACTGCTTTTTCAATTTTAGGTTTTACTGTTGCTATTTCTAATTCTTCTATGTACTTTTCTACAAAGACTTCATTATATTCATTATTACCACTTAATACTTTAAATCTTTCATCTGATACTTCAAACACTTCTCCAGTTTTAGGTACCCTACTTAATATTTTGTCTTTAACATTTAACTTCTCATATTTATCTGTTGCTCTAACTTTCATACTTAATTCACTCCTTTTTTTATAATTTTACATTGTTTCTTATTACACATAAAAATAGATACATACTCTGTACATCTATATACTTTATATGTATCTTTACTTATTTCACATATATTATCTTTACAATTATAATTTATACAATATTTACACATTCTTTCTTTATATTCTTCTTTAGTCATACTTATCACTACCTTTTTATTACCCATTTTTAGGAGAGAAAATAGGCATTAAAAAAGCACTATCTTTTTAGATAGTACCGTATTAAGAGGTCAATATACGCTTGCATTTGGTAGTGGATTTATTTTAACTTGCTCCACTAACAAGTGTTAATTTCCTTTTTCACTCACATATATTATACTATATTAAAAATGCAAATAATAGGTAATATTTAGGAAAATTTTAGGAAATTTTAAGGAAATTATTATATTTTTCTTCTAATATTTTAAGAATTTTCTTAATTGCGTATCTTATTGTTCTTTCTTCTCTTTTCATAATTGTCGCAACTTGTGAATCAGTTTTATTATATTTATATTTTAAATCTACTATTTCTCTATGATAATCAGATAATGTATTTATTAAACTATTTATCATCTCAATTTTAGTTTCCAACTCTTCTATCTCTTTTTTTAAATTATTAATCTTGTCTATATTATTTATTGATTTATTTTCTATTTTATTACTCAAAAATCCGTTTTGGCCTTATATCTCCATTTATCTCAAAATTACTTCCAGAAATTGTAACTTCTTCCAATTCTAATCTTTTTATTTTATGTTTTTTAGTTTTTATTTCTGCTAAAAAGTCATTATAATTCTCTAATAATTCTTTCATATATCGCCCTCCATTTTTATTTTTCTATTTTTTCTAACGTATTTATATTTTGATACATACTAAAAAATTGCATTCTATATCCTGTCGTT
>CANRGL010000026.1 GCA_947630145.1 uncultured Clostridia bacterium
GAAAAGTAAATTATGATGATAATAGTAATATAAATAAGAAAAAAAATAAGAAAGGTAAAAAAATACTTAAATATACTGCACTATTTATATTATTTCAAATAATATATATTCCTATATTATCTATTATATTAGTATATTATGGACCTTTTACTAATACAAGAGATATGATAGTAACAACTGCAATGACTACAATGAGTCACCAATATTTTGCTACATGGTTTTTAAGCAAGGAGAAAATAGATGAAATACTTGCTAAAAATAGACCTCAAGAAAATGTTGAGGATCAAAGTTTGTCAGCTATTAATATTGGATCTGGTATATCTGCTGAAGATATGAATGGAATTGAGTTAAAAGATATTAGCAATAACAGTTATACTGGTAAATTGTTAATTATAAATGATCCATCACGTGTAAAACTTGTATCTTCTCCAAGACTTGGTACATCGGGTGCAACTACATCTCAAATTGTTGCTGAAAATGATGCAGTAGCTGGAATAAATGCAGGTGGATTTCAAGATGATGCATTAGGTACAGGTGGAAAACCAGCAGGTCTTGTTATTGAAGATGGAAAACTTAGAACAACTAATACTGGCTTAGCATATAGTTTAGTTGGTATGGATAAAGATAATAAAATGGTAGTTTCTAATTCTATGACTTATGCAAAATGTCAACAATTAAATTTAAGATGTGCTGTTTCGTTTGGACCAATTATTATAATAAATGGTAATCCTACTATTAAAAGTGGAACAGGTGGTTGGGGAATACAACCAAGAACTGCAATAGCCCAAAGAAAAGATGGCGCAATACTTATGCTTGTAATAGATGGTAGACAAAAAGGTAGTTTAGGTGCTACTTTAAGACAAGTACAAGATATCCTTTTAGATAATGGCGCATATAATGCATTTAATTTAGATGGTGGTGCATCTACTACAATGGTATATAATGGAAATGTTGTAAATAGTCCTAGTGATATATTAGGTGAACGTTATGTTCCAAATGCATTTATAGTAACAAAGCCTAAAAAATAAAAAGAAAGGAAGAAATAGATTTGAGAAAAAGAGAAGATAAAGTAAATAATACTAAAAAGCAAAAAAGAAAATTTAACAAAAAGAAGTTTTTTATAACTTTAGCTATATTTTGGGCCATTGGTACAGTAATTACAGTTGTATCTTTGTATCTAGTAGAAAGGTATGTAATTTCTCTATCTGGTGCAGATACTCACGCTGAAGAAAAAGAATCAAAAAATAATAATGGTACTAAGAAAATTAATATATCTAAGAATGCTAAAGATATACAATATTCATTTGATAATAAATATTATACATATTTATTTGAAAATAAAGTATATATTGCAAGTTTAGATAATGGAAATATACTAAGTACAATTGATGAAGAAAAAAATATTACATATTATAAATTATTATATGATAAAAACTTAATAGTTTATTTTACAAAAGTTGATAATGGAACAACTGCTACTTTACAACTTAAAACTTATGATATCGGAACTAAGAGAAAAATTGAATATAATACTTTTACTGTTAAAAACTTTAGTAAAATAAAAAATATGGATATGTCACCTGTAATAAACATGATATATATAAATGTAGAGCAAAAAAACGGTAATACTACTAATAATATAATTTATAAAATAAATTTATTTAATACTATGTCTCAAATAAAATCTGGACTTATCATAGACAGAATGATTATGTTACAACATACTGATAGGATATATTATGAGGATTCTAATTCAAATATATATTATTCTAATAGTAAACTTGGAATATTTAAAGAAAAAGTTAATATGATAGGAATAGATACAGATGATGTATTGTATTTTATTACTCAAGACAACAGTAAAGTATATAAGGTAAAAAATAATAAAATAACTGATACAATAGAACTTAAAGATAAAGATGTAAAAGCGACATATCATAACAATCAAAGAGTATTTTTAATTTATTCTTCATATGTAATAGAAGTATCAGCTGATAATCCATTAAAAAATGTTGGAAAAATTCCTGATAAAGTTACTTTTGAAGCTATAAAGCTTGATAAAATGTATGTTAGATTAGATGAAGATACTATTGAACAAATACAACTTGATTTAGATAAGATTGAATATGATAGCGCTGATATGGTAAATGGTCAAGAAGGTACATCTAATACAACTAATAATACTAATAAAACAAATAATGATAAAGATAAAGAAGAAAAAGATAAAGTAGAACAAACAACTATTGATAAAACACAAGATGATAAAACAAAAGATGAAGATAAAGATAAAGATAGTAATGAAGAGGACAATAATATAGACAATAATGATGATAAAGAAAATAATGATGATGATAGTACTGTAGATAGTGATTCAAGGGGAGATAGTTAATGAGTATAGTTCAAACAATAATACTTGCTATAATACAAGGAATAGGCGAATTTTTGCCTATTTCTAGTTCTGCTCATTTAATCATTGTACCATTTTTATTTAATTTAAAAGAACATTCCTTATCTTTTGATGTAGCTTTGCATTTTGGAACGTTAATAGCTGTTCTTTTAGTATATTTTAAAGATTGGTGGAATTTATTTAAAGGAGCATTTAATAAAGTTGTTCATAAAAAGAATTCTTTTAATAATAAAATGTTCTGGTTTTTAGTAATAGCAACTATTCCAGGCGCTTTAATTGGTAAGTTGTTTGAAGAGCCTATTGAAAATGTATTACGATCTAATTATGTACTTATAGCATTAGCACTTGGTATAATGGGAATATTAATATATATAGGCGATAAGTGGGCATCTAAAAAATACAAAGGTAAAGAAACAGAATTTAAAAATCTAACATTAAAGCAAACCTTTATAATTGGACTTTCACAAGCTTTAGCTGTTATTCCTGGATTTTCCCGTTCTGGTACTACAATACTTACTGCAAGACTTATGGGTGTGTCTAGAAGTGCAGCAGCAAAATTTACTTTTTTACTTTCTGTACCTATAATTTTTGGAGCAACAATATTAAAACTTCCTGATATGATAGCAGGCTTTGATATATATTTAATAATTGGTATATTAGTATCTGCTATTGTGGGAGTATTAAGTATTAAATTTTTATTAAAGTATATTAAAACTCATGATTTTGCTATATTTGCATATTATAGAGTAATAATTGCAATAATTGTACTTGCAAAAGTATTTTTCTTTTAAAGATATATCAAGTATCTACTTGGTATATTTTTTTATATTTTTTATAATATATCTTTTATTTTTAATAAATTTAATATATAATAATTGTATATATAAAGAGAGGTAAAATATTATGCAATATAACGAATTAATAAAAAATGTACGAATATTACTTGCTGATGATGATGAAGATTATTTACTTATGACTAGTAGCTTTTTAAAACAAGTAGGCTATAACATTGATTGTGTTTCTGATGGAAGTAAAGCAATAGAAAGTTTAAAAACTGGTAAATACCAAATAGCATTACTTGATTATTTTATGCCAGGATTTAATGGAGAAGAAGTAATAGAAGAAATTAGAAAATATGATAAAGAACTAATTATTATACTTCAAACAGGTTTTTCTGGGCAAAATCCACCAATTGAAACTATGCACAAGCTAAATATTCAAAATTATTTTGATAAAACAGAGGGAATCGATAGATTAAATCTTGAAATTACGTCAGCTGTTAAAATATTTAATCAACAAAGTGAAATTGAGATGGCAAAATATAAAACTAATATAGTAGGGTATTTAATTAATAATATAGCACAAGAAGTAAAATCAGATTTGTTATCAATAAATGCTGGTGTTGAAGTAACAAACATGATATTAAGTAATGATGATGTTATTGCAAATGTTAATGATATAAAAAAATTAAGAGAAATATGTGAGAATAGTAAATTTTCTTTTGAAAGAATTGATACCATTTTAGATGCTATTATTGCTGAAACAAAAGGCGAAGAAAAAATACTTACTTGTGATGATATAACATTATTAATAAATATAATAACTAGAAATGAAGCAAGAAAAAAAGAAATTAAGTTTAATATAAATACATCTATTAAATCGTCAGAATATATTAGTGGAAATGTACTACAAGCAGTTTTCATTTCATGTGATTTGTTAAAAAAGATTATTGATATTTCAGACAGTTCAAGTAATATAGAAGTTGTATTTACAGAAGATGAACAAAATTGGTTGTTTAGTATATCGTCTCAAAATATTAGTAAATTATCTAAAAAAGATACTTTTGTTTTAAATAGAATTGCAAGTTATATTGATGATATTAATATAGAGTTTAATCAAGATTGTATAGATATAATAGTAAAAAAGAATAAAAATTAATATATAAAAAAAGAAATTTCCAACCACAATCATTAATTATGAAAGTGGTTGGAAAGTTTTTATCTTATCTTATTTTTATTGCTGGGGTACATGATGTGAAATTTTAATATGATACATTATTATTTCCATAGCCTACATTTAAAGAGGGCATTGAAAAGTGCCACCATTCGTAAGCAAGCGGTTTCATTCCAACAGAAGTCATGATAGTATTTAGAATATCAGTGCTTGCAGTACCCCATGATGTCTTATTACCTTTGTTAACCCATTTTACAGAATTAGAAGATAGATCATGCATAGGAGATTGTGTCGAAATTTCTTTGCCACTGCTTTTATAAGTTAAGGTAACATCAATTGCATAACCTCTGGCGTGATCAGAAATGGACTTTGCTACAAAACAAGTTATGTTTGTATATCCATTTGTATAGCATGTGCCATTTCCTGAGACTCTAGCACTTGTTAGGTAATTGGCCTTTTTGTTAGAACTTGCAATATTAGAAGTATTAGTCCAGAAAGATTTACAAACGTTTTCAGGTCTATAACCATCATAGATCTTTAAGCAATATCCATTTTGTAAAGCAATATTTTGTGCCTTACCTATTACTTTAGCAAATGTATAAAGCACTGGACAAACAAATTCATTTTTCTTAAGCTTAGAGTTATACTTCTTACCATCAAGTTTACTGTCGTTATCATAAGAATATAGTTTTTTGCCAGTTATATTAGGGATATTAACTGCACCTTTTGTATAACTTGTGTCTCTTGTTTGATAAGAATTATACTTTTTGATTTGTGATTTGTTCTGAGAACCTCCAATCTTGAAAATTGATTTATAGGCGTTTGTGATATTAAACTTAATATCACTTCTTACATCAGGTAAGTTAATAAGAAGGTATTTAGCATTTATCCAACCTGTTTTTTTACCACAAGTAATTTTTAAGATATCACCTTTTGCTTCTTTTACAGTACCTTTCGTAAGAGCTGATACAGTAGAAGATTTGGTCTTTAAGTTGCTAGCTTTGTAAAGATTTGATTTTACAAGAGGCCAAACAGTAGAACCAATAACTGATTTATTGAAAACATTGCCTTTATTACTTGTATTTACTTTAATTGTAATTTTAAAGGTTTCTGTTTTCTTTTTATCTTTGCTAGTGGCCTTTATTGTTGTACTACCAGATGCAAGTGCTTTAAAAATTTTTGTTGATTTGTTAAAGCTTAAAATGTTATTACTTGCAACAGACCATGTAGGATTAGAAATTGTTGGCTTTAACCGAATTTGTTTTCCTACAGTAGTACTTACGTTAATATTCTTATTTGTAGCAGCAGAAGCTGTTGTTACAGATATTGAAGTTAACATGAGTACTACTACTAAAAGTACTGCTAATGTCTTTGATAATTTTTTCATGAAAAATCCTCCTATTCAGTGATTATATTAGTAAATATATAAATTACTTTTAATTATATAAAGATAGAACTTTATTTTTTCTTAATAAAGTTGTCTTTATGAAGTAATAAATATAAGTAACTAAATTTAATCACTTTTATGATATAAAATACAGTTATATTATAACATAATTTACATAAAGTGTCAAATTACAACTTTTAAAAGATAATTTAGTATTTCTCTTGAAGTATTAGGTAAAATATAGTATAATATATCTAGTTTTTTTGGGGTATGTGTAGTAATAATTTGTGGATATATAAATGTGTCTAGAAATTATTATTACATCCCCAATCAAGGAGGAATTTTTATGTATAAAAAGTTTGAAACTACTTTTGCAGGAAAACCTTTAGTAGTAGAAACTGGAAAAATGGCTGTACAAGCTAATGGATCTTGTTTAGTAAGATATGGTGATACTGCTGTTCTTGTAAATGTAACAATGTCAAAAGAACCAAAAGATGGAATAGATTTTTTACCACTTTCTGTAGATTATGAAGAAAGACTATATGCTGTTGGTAAAATTCCTGGCGGATATGTTAAAAGGGAAGGTAGACCAACTACTAAAGCAATACTTGTATCTAGAGTTATAGATAGACCTTTAAGGCCTTTATTTCCTAAAGATTATAGAAATGATACATCAATTAATGCTTTAACACTTGCCGTAGATCCTGATGTATTACCAGAGATACCAGCAATGATTGGTGCATCTATTGCTCTTAATATTTCAGATATACCATTTGATAAATTAGTGGGCTCTATAAAAGTAGGAATTGTTGATGATGAAATTATTTTAAATCCAAATTTAGAGCAAAGAGAAAAATCAATACTTGATCTTACTGTGTCTGCAACAGTTGATAAGGTATGTATGATAGAAGCTGGTGCTGCTGAAGTACCTGATGAAAAAATGTTAGAGGCTATAAAAGTAGCACATGAAGAAATAAAAAAACTTTGTGAATTTATAAAACAAATAAAAGATGAGATAGGTAAACCTAAAGCTATATATAAATCTTTTGCTATACCACAAGAATTGGTTGAGTTTGTAGATAATCTTGCAACTGAGAAAATGAAAGTTGCTGTTCAGACTGATACTAAGAAAAAAAGAGATGAAAATGTTACTGAAGTAGACAATTTCGTAATAGATGAATATATTAAAAAGTATGGTAATGAAGAATATGAAAATAATAAATCTATGATTTCTGAAGCTTTGTATAAGGCAGAAAAAAAAGCAGTTAGAAGCCTTATTATTGATGAGGGTAAAAGAGTAGATGGAAGAGCAGACGATCAAATAAGAGATTTATCTGCAGAAGTTGGATTGTTTAATAGAGTTCATGGTAGTGCATTATTTTCACGTGGATTAACACAAGTATTGTCAATGGTAACACTTGGTAGTGTTTCAGAAGAACAAACTTTTGATGGATTAGATGAAGAAATTTCTAAAAGATATATGCATCATTATAACATGCCTTCATATAGTGTTGGAGAAGCAAGACCTGCTCGTGGTCCTGGTAGAAGAGAAATTGGACATGGTGCATTAGCAGAACGTGCTTTAGAACCAGTTATACCTTCAAAAGAAGAATTTCCTTATGCAATAAGAGTAGTATCAGAAGTATTAAGTTCAAATGGATCTACTTCACAAGGAAGTATATGTGCTTCTACTCTTGCATTAATGGATGCTGGTGTTCCAATTAAGTCTCCGGTTGCTGGAATTTCAACAGGCTTATTTACCAAAAACTCAGATGCCTCTGATTATGTAATGGTTACTGATATACAAGGTATTGAAGATTTCTTTGGCGATATGGATTTTAAAGTTGGAGGTACAAAAAAGGGAATTACTGCTATACAAGTTGACATTAAAATTGACGGTCTAACATATGAAATAATAGAAGAAGCTTTTGCAAGAACTAAGAAAGCAAGAGAGTATATTTTAGATGAAGTTATGCTAAAAGTTATAGATAAGCCAAGAGCAAACTTATCAAAATATGCTCCTAAAATTGAAAATATAAAAATTGATCCATCTAAAATTGGTGATGTTATTGGTACAGGTGGAAAAACAATTAATAAAATTATTGAAGAAACTGGAGTAAAAATAGACATTGAAGATGACGGTAATGTTTTTGTATCTGGCACTGATGAAAAAATGTTAGATAAAGCCATAAATATAATAAAATCACTTACTGAAGATGTTGAACTTAATAAAGTATATATGGGAAAAGTTACAAAAATTCTGCAATTTGGAGCTTTAGTTGAAATTTTACCTGGTAAAGAAGGACTTTTACATATATCACAAATATCTAATGAAAGAATAAAAAAAGTAGAAGACGTTTTAAAAGTGGGCGATGATATTTTGGTTAAGGTAACAGAAATAGGAAAAGAAGATGGAAAATTTAGTTTAACTGCAAAAGATTTAATGAAAGTTTAGGTGTTTTTAATGCAAGTATATGCTTTTGTTGGAAAAACTGGCACAGGAAAGAGTTTTAATGCTCAAAAAGTAGCAAAAAAATATGGTATTAGATACATAATTGATGATGCTATATTAATAAAAGATAATAAAGTAATAGCAGGAAAGTCTGCAAAAACTGAAGCTAGTAAAATAGCTTCAGTAAAAGCTGCTATTTTCTTAGATGAGATAAGAAGAAAAAAAATGTGTGAAGCAATCAAAAAAGAAAAAATAGATAAAATATTAATTCTTGGAACATCTGATAAAATGGTAAAAACTATTGTTGAAAATTTAAACTTAGAAAAGATATATCATACTATATATATTGACGAAGTTGCCTCAAAAGAGCAAATTGAAGAAGCAAGAAGATCAAGACAGGAAGAAGGAAAACATATAGTGCCTGTACCTACTTTTGAAATAAAAAAGCAATTTTCTGGGTATTTTTTAGATTCTTTTAAAAAATTTAACTTCTTTAACAAAAATGATGAAGAAAATGATATTTCTGAAAAAACAATAATAAGACCTACTTATAGCTATTTAGGAAATTTTGTTATTTCTGATACTGTTATAAATAGTATAATATATCATACTGTATCTAAAGTTCCAGGAGTAAATAAAGTAATAAGAGTAAATACTCAAAAACATATAGATGGTATGAAACTTGAGATTGATATTGAAATTAAATTTGGATATAATATTCCAAAATTAAGTTCTGAAATTAAAAATACTATTATTTATTCTATTGATAGAAGTACAGGTATAAATCTTTTTGGTATTAGTATAAATGTAAAATCTATTAGTAAATAAAAATAAATATAGTTGAAAAATATAGTAATATGTTGTAAAATATGTAGCGAGGGTGATGTAAATGGAAACTATGAGATTAACTGAAAACAAAAAAAGTTCAAAAGGTGTAATTATAGGATTACTTCTTTTCTTTATAATTGGTGGGTCAATTTTGTTTTTTGCTTTAAAAACTGAAGAAGAACCTGTTACGGTTGGTAGTGTAAGTGAAAATGAAAAAACACAAAGCTTAGTAGATGTTGACTCAGTAAATAAAGAAGAATTAAAAGATAAAAATTCTGCTATACCATATAACGTTAATGATAAAAAAATTGTAGATAATTCCAATAAAAAAATGAAAGCGAACATTACTATACCTGTAATTTCAATTGATAATGAAGAATTAACTTCTATTAATGAAGAAATAAATAAATATTATACTGATATGTATTCAAGTCTAAAAGAACAAATGGCTTCTGCTTCTAATAATTATACATATACAGTTACATATAACGTTTATGAAAATATGGTTGATGAAAACAAAATAATATCTGTAACAATATATGAAAGAATTATAGATGATTCAGCAAAGAAAAATACTATGAATAAAATAAAAACATATAATATTGATGCAGCTACTAAAGAACAAATTTCTCAATCAAATGATATTGCTCAAAGAATTTTTGATAAAGATTATAAAACAATTATAAAAAATGCAATTAAAGATTATGTTGTATCTAATAAAATGATGAAAGAAGAAGAATTTAATTATACATATACAGGTGTTAAACCATTTTATATAAAAGATGGAAAATTTCATATTATATTTAATGAAAATGATCTTGTTGATACAAAATATGGGGTTTTAGATATTACAGTAGAAAATTAGGAGGAAAATATAGATGGTAGATTCAATGGAGAAGATAGTAAATCTATGCAAACAAAGAGGATATGTATATCCAGGATCTGAAATATATGGAGGACTTGCCAATACTTGGGATTATGGTCCTTTGGGCGCTGAACTTAAAAATAATATAAAAAAAGCATGGTGGAAAAAATTTATACAAGAAAACAAAAATAGTTTTGGTGTAGATGCTGCTATACTTATGAATCCAAAGGTATGGGAAGCTTCAGGTCATGTTGGAAGTTTTTCTGATCCTTTAATTGATTGTAAAGAATGTAAAACTAGACATAGAGCTGATAAATTAATTGAATCATATACTGATAAGATTAATCCAGACACTTTAAATGATGATGAATTATATAAATACATTATAGAAAACAAAATTCCATGTCCAAATTGTGGTAAGGTAAATTATACACAAATTAGAGAATTTAATTTGATGTTTGAAACAAGAAGAGGAGTAGTAAAACAAAATTCGGATATTGTATATTTAAGACCTGAAACTGCTCAAGGAGAATTTGTAAATTTCCTTAATGTATTAAGGACTTCAAGAGCTAAAATACCATTTGGAATAGGGCAGATAGGTAAAGCTTTTAGAAATGAAATAACACCTGGTAATTTTACTTTTAGAACTATTGAATTTGAACAAATGGAACATCAATGGTTTTGTAAAGAAGGTACAGATAGTGCATTTTATGAAGAATATAAAAATAAACAAATGGAATTTATCACTTCAATTGGAATTAATAGAGAAAATCTAAGATTTAAAGATCATGAAAAATTAGCTCATTATGCAAAGCAGGCATGTGATATTCAATTTAAATATCCACATGGTTGGGATGAACTTTGTGGAACACATAATAGAACTAATTATGATCTTTCAAGGCATCAAGAATACAGTTCTAAATCTATGGAATATTTAGATCCAGAAACATCTGAAAAGTATGTACCTTATGTTATTGAAGCTTCTCTTGGCTGTGATAGGCTTGCTTTAGCTATTTTATGTGATGCATACAATGAAGAAAAATTAGATGATAATGACACAAGAATAGTTTTAAAATTAAATCCAGTAATTGCTCCAATCAAGATTGCAATATTGCCACTTTCTAAAAAATTAAGTGATAAAGCAGACGAAATATATAATATGCTTTCAAATAAGTATAATTGTGATTTTGATGAAACAGCTTCAATTGGAAAAAGATATAGAAGACAAGATGAAATAGGAACACCATATTGTATAACTTATGATTTTGACTCAGAAAATGATAATTGTGTTACTATAAGATATAGAGATTCTATGAAGCAAGAAAGAGTAAAAATTTCTGATCTTATTTCTTGGTTTGACGGAAAGTTTGAATTTTAAAGAGGTGATATAGTATGGAAAAGAAGAAAAACATATTAAAATATACAATAATTGGAATACTTGTTTTCTCAATGGTATTTTCAATGTTTGCTGTACTTATTTCAGCAGTTCAACAAGGTATTTAGGTAGGTGAAGTTATGTTTCAAGTTATTTGGCTTAAAATAGTTGATTTTTTATATCTTTTAAAAGATGTGTTAGATCTTACAAGTCCATGGCGTGTTGTAGTTTTAGTACTTGATATAGCAATTGTTGCATTAATGGCTTATTATGTTATAAAAATACTAAAACAAACTAGAGCAAAGCAAATAGTAAAAGGAATTTTACTTTTCGCTTTACTAATTATAATTGCTAAAATCTTTAATATGGTTATATTAAACTTCATACTTACAAACTTTATTACTTATGGTGTTATACTTCTTATAGTAGTTTTTCAACCAGAAATTAGAAATGTTTTTGAAAAACTCGGAAGAAGTAAACTTGTTGGAGTTTTTGATATGGATGATAATATAATGGTAAAACATTCTATATCTGAAATAGTAAAAGCAGTTGAAATAATGTCATTAAAGAAAATTGGTGCTCTTATAGTTATAGAAAAAAATACAAAAATATCAGAAGTTTTAAAAGAAGGAGTAGGGTTATCTGCAAAAGTTTCTTCTGAGTTAATACAGAATATATTTATGCCACGTACTCCACTTCATGATGGTGCAATTGTAATTGATAGGGCTGAGATACTTGCTGCTAAGTGTATATTGCCACTTGCCTCTGAGGTATCAGTTCCAAAAAATCTTGGGACAAGACATAGAGCAGCAGTAGGGATTACTGAAATATCTGATGCTTTAGTTATTGTTGTATCAGAAGAAACTGGTATAATTTCTTTGGCTGAAAATGGAAAATTGAGAAGAGAGCTTAATGGAGATAAATTAAAAGAAATTCTTTTAACTAAATTAGATAGAACAAAATCAGCAATTAATTTAAAAAATATTGTAAAGAAATAGTTTTTAAATATATTATTATCATAATATGAAAATTCTGTTCATATATAATATGTATAAACATTTTGAGGTGAATATGTATGAACATTATTTTCATAGATTTTAATAATGAAAATCACAAAAATAAAATAAAATTAAATAATATAAAAAATAAAATTTTAAAATATGATGTAAGAGATGATATTTTAAATAATAAGTTAACAAAAAATACATATATTACTATTGATAAAGAATATATATTAAATCAAATACAAAATAATAAATATTCTATATATGATAAAATACTAAAATTAAAAATAAAAAGAAAATATGAAAAAGATGATGAGGTAAATTTAATATTTTCGAAAAGTTTTGATAATTATATTAAATTAAAAGAATATATTTTAGATCTATTTAGATTAAATAGCATAACAATATTTAATGAAGTTGTTATACAAAATCAGTTAAAAAAACATGATATAAAATATATTGATAATTATATTGAAGATAAAAAGAAAAATATAAATAAATTGAAAATATTAATTATACTTGATAATATTAAAGATTATGATGAAAAAAAACTTTTAGAATATATTCTTAAGTATAAATTTGTTGATATTCTAAGAACAAGTAATATAACTAAAAGTGATTACAAAAAATTATTAAATAATATTAATAGTATAAATGAAGAATATGGGACTACTATTGATATAATTCAAAGAAGAAATTTACAAAAATATGATGTATATTTGTTATATAGTAATTTAGATAAAATGGAATTTTCACAAAAATATATTTTATCTTCAAATTCTTTATATATTAATATGCATGATATAGATATGGATATTTTAAATAAAGATTATTTATTATATAAAAGATACGAGCAAAATATTCTTACTTTATTAAATAGATTAGAAATAAATCATGATAATTTTAGTAAGACAAAGCTTAGTTTTATATTTAAATAGTGATATTTTAATTATTGATTATTAATTATACTTGACAATTAGTGTATAATATATATTGTTTTAGGAGGAGATTTTAACGATGGAAGAACGTGATATAGTACTTACTACAGAAGGGTACAATAAATTAGAAGAAGAATTAAAAAATTTAAAAGGACCAAAAAAGATGGAAGTTGCAGAAAGAATAAAAATTGCAAGAGAATTTGGAGATTTGTCAGAAAATTCAGAGTATGATGAAGCAAAAAATGAACAAGCAATACTTGAGGCAAGAATTCAAGAAATAGAGGCAATGTTAAGAGTTGCCAAAGTTGTAGATGATGATGAAGTTTCTACTAGAAAAGTTGGTATTGGAACACAAGTTACAGTACATGATTATGAATTCGATGAAGATATAACATACGGAATAGTTGGTGCTACAGAAGTTGATATGAAAAACAATAAAATTTCTAATGAATCACCAGTAGGTAAAGCTTTAATAGGTGCTAAAAAAGGTGAAGAAGTTGAAGTAGAAACACCAGGAGGAATAATAAAATACAAAGTTTTATCTATTAAAAGACTATAAAACATGTATATTTTGATAAGGAGATAAATAATGGGAGATATAAGTGAATTAAAAAAAATACGTGAGGAAAAAGAAGAAAAATTAAAAGAATATGGTTTTAAAACAAGACCTGATACTTTTAAATATACTCATACATTAAAAGAAGTTATGAATTTAGAGCCTGGTACTAAAGATGTTAGTGTAGCAGGACGTGTAATGTCTAAAAGGAAGATGGGAAAAATAAGTTTCATTGATATAAGTGATATAGAAGGTCATATACAACTTTGTATGAAAAGAGATGATTTAGGAGAAGATCTTTATAAAAAAATCCATGAAACTTTAGATGTTGGAGATTTTATAGGTGTTACAGGTGATATTTTTATAACTGGTTCTGGAGAAAAAACAGTCCAAGTATATAAATATACATTTTTGGGTAAATCTTTAAGACCACTTCCTGAAAAATTTCATGGTATTACTAATCAAGAGATGCTATATAGAGAAAGACACCTTGATTTAATTATGAATGATGAAACTAAAAAAAGATTTCTTTTAAGATCTAAAGTTATAAAATTAATAAGAGAATTTTTAGATAATAAGGGCTTTATTGAAGTAGAAACACCAGTGCTTCAAAATACAGCATCTGGAGCTACTGCAAGACCATTTATTACACATCATAATACATATGATAGTGATGTATTTTTAAGAATATCTCCAGAGTTAACTTTAAAGAAGTTAATAATTGGTGGATTTACTAATATTTACGAGATTGCTAGAGACTTTAGAAATGAAGGAATAAGTGTAAATCATTTACAAGATTTTACAATGATAGAAGGTTATAGCGCATATTATAACTATAAAGATAATATGAAGTTAACTCAAGATTTAATAAAATACATAATTTCAAATATAAATGATGGAAATCTAAAAATTATGATTGGTGATACTCAAGTAGATTTTGGTAATGAGTGGCCAGAAATTGGATTTAGAGAACTTATCTTAAAAGATTCAGGAATAGATATTGACAAATTTAAAACTGCCTCAGAACTCCTTGAAGAAATAAAGAAAAACAATATAGATCTTGAAGCCAAAGACTTAGACAAGCTTGGTAGAGGTAATCTAATAGATCAATTATACAAAAAAGTAAGTAGACCAAAAATGATCAACCCTATATTTGTAACAAAACATCCTATTGATTTATCACCACTTGCAAGATCTAATGATGATGATCCTAGTGTTGCAGATAGATTCCAACTAGTAGTAAATGGTCAAGAAATTATAAACGGATATTCAGAACTTGTTGATTCAAAAGAACAAGATAAACGTTTAAAAGAACAAAGCGAATTAAAGAAAAAAGGCGATGAAGAAGCAATGAGTACTGACAATGAGTATATTAAAGCTATGGAATATGGTATGCCGCCAATATCTGGATGGGGACTTGGTATAGATAGATTTTTGCAATTCTTAACAAATAGCTATAATATACGTGATGTTGTACTATATCCACTTCTTAAAAAAAGAGAAAATGTTGAAGAAGATAATATTGAAGAATAAAATTAAAGAAGGTAAGATTTTACACTTACTTTCTTAATTTATATATACAATATTTATTGATTTTGGAAGTATTTTTACATGTAACCTATTTGTATAAAATACTTCACCATCTGAGCTTACAGGAAATTGTCTTGTAGATACTATTTTTATTTCTTTTGTTTTAAGTATTTCTACTTTGGATATATTTTCATGTGTCCCTTTTTTATACTTAGGAAGTAGTTTTAATTTATCAAGTAAATCTGTAGATTGTATAATACAACAATCCATAATATTATCATTTACCTTTGCATTTGGACAAGGAATGATACCGCCACCATAAAATTTTCCATTAGCAATAGCTATGAGAGTGAATTTATTTTTTAATATTTTTTCATTACAATTTATTTTAAATTTAAAATTTTTAGAGCTAGATAAAGTATAAATGATTGACATGTTATATTTAGTTGAACCAGATACAAGTGGCACTTTTCTAAATTTATCTATATTTTTTGCAATCATTGCATCAAATCCCATATTTAAAACATTAATACAATATTTATCTTTTCCGTATGTTAAAATATCCGTAGGAGTAGATTTTGCATTTATTGAATTATTTATTATTTTTCTCATGCTCATATACTTAGAAATTGAACGTAAGAAATCATTACCCGTTCCGTGCAGGAACTACTACTATTTCAGATTTAGTGCCTACAATTCCAGAAGCAACTTCATTTAGTGTACCATCTCCACCTAAAACATAGAATCTATAATTATCTTTACTTGCTAAATCTTTAGCAACTTTGGTTAGGTGTTTAGGATATTCTGACATAATAATGCTAGCATCTATATTATGTTTTTTTAGAAGTTCTTTAACTCGAATAGCATAAATTTTACCCTTTCTTTTTCCAGATACTGGATTTGCAAGAATAATATGTTTCATATATTTTCACCAATTAAATATTACCATTAATATATACAAAAAGCAAGAGAAAATGATGTAATAATTACTAGAATAATACATAAATATATAGTATATTTAAAGAAAGGGGAATAATATGTTTAATTTTTTTAGAAAGAAAAAGAAAATGTCTATGAGAAGAAATAATTTAAATAATATAAATGATTGCACTAATATTAATAATTTAAGAAATATTTTACAAGAAGGTGATGAAGGAGATGATGTTAAAAAGCTACAAAATATGCTTATGAGTATAACACATATATGTCCAACATTGCCACAAATAAAATTAGATGGTAAATATACAAGTAATACAAGGACTGCTGTTGAAGTATTTCAGAGTATGATGGGAATTAATAACACAGGAGTAGTTGATAATAACACATGGGAGAAATTAAATTTGATATATAACAAAAAAGATGATATAAAAGGTGTAGAGAAAATAGAATTTAATAATATAACAAAAGAAATAAAGGATGAAAATGATTTAAATAATAACATATTAAAAGAAGGTAGCAAAGGAGAATATGTTTTTAGATTACAAGAATATTTAAAAAATATATCTTCTAAAAATAATAATATTCCAAGTGTACCAGTTAATGGAATTTTTGAAAGTAGAACTAAAAATGCTGTAATGTGTTTTCAAGAAGAATATGGCATTGATATATCAGGAGAAGTAGATAGTGATACATGGGATAAAATATATAACGAAAGTATAAAGTAGAGTATATATATATAATTTTGTAAAATCAAGTAATAAATCTGACATCAAACTGTAACAAAAATTTAACAATAAATTTGTTATGAAAACTTGCGTTTTTTTTTTTTTAGTGTATGCTATA